>JAUVNM010000219.1 GCA_030599705.1 Gammaproteobacteria bacterium | reverse complement strand
GCCCAGCGCCTTTTCCACCGTCCACACTGCTGCCGTCACCAGTTCGGTGCGGTCATAAAAGGGCACGGTATGCACGCCTTCGGGCAGTGCCGCTTTCAGTTGCTCCAGTTCACGTTTGACACCTTCAACGGTACTGCGGCTATTGGCACCCTGACGTAATAATGCCAACCCCGTGACCACTTCACCTTCAGCATCGGCGGTAACCGCGCCGTAGCGGGTCAGGGAGTTGATGCGTACCTCGGCCACGTCACCGACATGCACCGGTATGCCGTTGCGGCTGGCAACGGTAATACTGCGAATGTCCTGCAGGCCGCGCAGCTGTCCTGCGGTGCGCACCAACAACACTTCGTTGTTGCGGTTAATGCGGTCGCCACCGGCATTACGGTTGTTGGTCTCCAGCGCGGTTTCCAGATTGCCCAGGTTCAGTCCGTGCGCCAGCAAGGCCTCGGGATTAGCAACGACCTCGAAGACCTTCACGTCACCGCCCAGTGAATTGACGTCGGCCACCCCGTCCACGGTGCGCAGACGCGGACGGATTACCCAGTCCTGGATACGACGCAGTTCCTGGTTGCTATAGCCTTCACCCTCGACGCGATACATGTAACCTTCGCCCAGGGGGGTGGTGATGGGACCAAGACCGCCTTCCACGCCCTCCGGCAGCTCGCCCCACACCTGGTTGAGACGTTCGCTCACTTGCTGGCGCGCCCAGTAGATGTCGGTAACGTCCTCAAAGTCGATGGTGATAATGCTCAACGCGTATTTGGTGGCGGAGCGCAACACCGTCTGTCGCGGCAGGCCCTGCATCTCCACTTCGATGGGGAACGTGATGCGGCTCTCCACTTCGGTAGGCGACAGCCCCGGCGCCTTGACGATGACCTGTACCTGCGGCGCGGAGATGTCGGGGAAGGCGTCGATGGGCAGGCTTTTGAAGGCCCACAGGCCAGCCGCGGTAAGTGCCGTCGCCAACAGCAATATCATCAGCCGCTGAATCAGGGAAAAACGGATCAGGGAGGCAATCATGACCTATTCGCCCCCCTGGTACTGCCAATGGGACTTGAGTTCGGCCACGCCACTGCTGACGATGGTCGCATTGGCCGCAATGCCGCTGACAATAGGCACCCATCCACCCGCCGCGACGCCAGTATCAACCGCCACCGGCTCAAACCGGCCGTCTCCCAACACCTTGAACACATAGTTCTGATCGCCGACCCGGAACACGGCCGTGGCGGGAACCATCAGCCCCTGGCTAGTCACGCCACTCAGGCTGACCTCGGCATACATGCCCGGGCGCAGTAGACCCTCCGGGTTAGCCAGCACGATGCGCCCAGTCAGTGTCTGGCTTTGCGTGTCCACCACGCCGCCCAGGGATTCCAGTGTCCCGCGGTACGACTGACCCGGGCTGGCCTGCACAAGGATTTTTGCTTCAACGCCTATCTTGACTTGTGGCAGACGGGCGACTGGAATCTTCACCATGGCCCAGAGGGTACTAAGGTCGTCCACATGGAAGGCTGCCTGCCCGGCGCTGAGTAGTTGGCCGGACTCGATCTCCACCCCCGTGACCAGGCCATCGATAGGGCTGGTCAGATCGAATACCGCCAACCGGTTGGGTTGTTTGGCCAGCCGCTCGATCTGCTTGTCCGAAAGTCCGGTTAATGACAACAGGCGACGACGCGCCTGTAGCGTGGCGCGGGCACTTTTGTATTCGCTGTCCACCTTGAGCCAACGGCTCTCCGCCACTATGCCGTCTTTCCACAGGCCTTCAATGCGGGTGCGTTCAGCCTTGGCCAGATCAAAACGAGCCAATGCCTCCAGGTATTCGGCCTGTGCCTGGCCCAGGCTGTGGCTGCGCAGCTCTGCCAGCACCTGGCCCTTGCGCACCTCTTCATGCGCCACAACCTGCAAGGTCGTTACCATGCCGTCCACCACCGGCGCGACACGGTAAGTTTTGCGCCGGTCGGCGGTGAGGATAGCGTTCAGTTTCAGCTGTGTGAGGCTCTCGCGGGTGCTCACGGTGGCGCTGGTCAGATTGGCATTGTCCAGTTGTGCCGGGGTGAGTTGCAGTTCCGCCGCGAAGGCCAATCTCTGGGCCAACACAAGAACCAATATAAGGGTCGGGACGACCAATGGTTTATTCATGGTGAGTATCCTGTTCGGTGGTTACCGGGTCTTCAACAAGGGCGCGTCCAGCGGCCAGGCGCAATTCCGCCGCTTCTTGCCAGGCCTCCTGCAGTAATTCCAGGTAGCGTTCGCGGGCGTCAAAATAGGTATTGTTGGCATCAATCAGGGAGAGGATCTCCACTTCACCGCTAGCGTAGGCCTTGCGTGTCAGGTCAAAAACCTTTTGCGCAGGGTCGAACACGCGGGTACGGTAATGTTCGCCTTGTTGGACCAGGTGGGCGAGATGCAGATGACCCTGTTGCAGACGGCTGCCCAGATCCCGTTCCAGCACCTGGAGTTCTGCCTGCGTCTGCACCACCTGTGCCCGTACCTCACTCAGGCGTCCAGCCTTACGGTCCCAGAGCGGTACGGAAATACCGATACCCACACCAGTGACATCCTGGCGACGTCCGTTCAGGAAGTCCCGCTCGTGAAACAGGCGCAACGTCGGGTCCGGTAGCCGCTCGGCCCGCACCAGATTGACTTCCGAACGTGCCGCATCCAGTTGGTATCCTGCCGCCAGCAGTGCCGGATGTTCAGGCAACCCCGCCTGCAACTGCGCCAGCTCAGGTATGGGACCGAAGGGTTCGAGTGGCGTCAGTTGCGGTGTTGTCTCAGCCGATAGCTTCAAATATGCGCGGAACCGGCTCAGCGCTTCGTTGTATTCACCTTCGGTTTTGTCCAGGATTTGTTGCGCGGACTCACGGATGAGATCAAGGCGCAGACGCTCCAGCCTGGACAGCTCCCCGGCCTGCTCCCGCCGGCGACCGATGTTCTGCATGTCATCTGCAAGTTGCAGGCGCTGCTCGGCCAGGCGCAAGCGGCCCATTGCCAGTTGCAAGCTGTGATAACGTTTCGCCACCTGTGTTTCCAGGCGGACATGTTGAGACCGGCGTTCGCTGCGGGCAGCGTCCAGCTCCGCCCCGGCGACGGCTCGTTGATGTCCAAGCCGGCCGCTCAGCGGCAACGGTTGGCTGAACGCAAGTTGGGTAAAATCGGTGCCGCCAGTACCCTCGTCCTTACCCATCTTGTCGTCAGCACGCAGTTCGATCTCCGGGTTCGGCCAAGCCCCTGCCTGTTGCAGGGCACCCTGGCGGGCACTGACCGCCGCCCGTGCGCCACGCGTTTCCGGCGCAATTTCCACAACGCGCCGAATGCTATCCTCCAGCGTCCAACTATCCTGCGTTTGCGCCAGCACCGACATCGGCACGGCGCAGGACAGCGCGAGCCCAAACACCGCTGCCCGGCTATTTTTTCGGCACCCTAAATAATAAAAGTTCAGCATTACCCACTCCTGGCGTGCTGTGTTGCTGCAACACGCACGAAGAATTCTCAGAAAAAAGAAAGTTCACAGCATTGCTCGACACAGACCAAACCAGGTCCATGCCATCAACACCATCAGAAAGAGAAGGATTTAGAGCGGGGGAGCGCGCAGGGGTGGCCGTAGCCTGAAAAGCCAGGAAGCGAGAGGACCACGGCGATCGGAGCGCCAGGGTACTCGAGTTAAAAGACGAGATGAAAGGATAACAATCACTACCATGAACAAGGCAATGACCAAGGATCCGAATGAAAGGGATTTCAGGAGACCCTGCTGAGACAAATCGATTTCTGCCACCTCGTCAGGGTGTCCTGTCTCCGAAGCTTTATAGTGGAAGTGTATTTGTTCCTGATGCGCATGATCTGACGTGACCGGATCATGGTCATAGACATGCACGTGCAACCGCGCGCCCTGGATAAACACCAGGGCGATAGCCAGGTAGACTACCCAGAGGATGTTCTTGAATAGGGTCAATTGCGATTGAAGCATAGCGCTTGAATCCTATCCATTTTCCCGGTACGGGGCAATAATTTTCGCCTCCCGGACTTTTTCCTGTTTGGCGGAGAGAGAGGGATTCGAACCCTCGATACGTTGCCGTATACACACTTTCCAGGCGTGCGCCTTCGACCACTCGGCCATCTCTCCAGGATATT
>JAUVNM010000267.1 GCA_030599705.1 Gammaproteobacteria bacterium | reverse complement strand
GGCAGCTTGCGCTGCGCGGGTATTTTAAGTAATGCATGCTACAAGTTACAAGCCTGCTTGCCGATCGAGTACGGTCTTTCCATTACCCCCGCCGCCATCGCTAGGTGATTCCCAAAGGTTGTTTCTAATAATAATATATTTATCAGTATATTATACTATATTTCTCGTAAAGATTATCAGGTAGCGCCGGGCACTGCCTGATCATGCCATGTACATGCCGCCATTGACGTGGAGGGTCTCGCCGGTGATATAGCCGGCTTCAGTGGATGCAAGAAAGGCAACGGCATGGGCAATATCACGGACATCACCCAGACGCGCCAGCGGAATTTGCTCAAGCAACCGGTCACGCTGTTCTTCCGGCAAGGCGCGCGTCATATCGGTATCAATAAATCCCGGTGCCACGGTATTCGCGGTAATCCCCCGGGATCCGACCTCGCGCGCCAGTGACTTGGTAAAACCGATTACACCGGCCTTGGTCGCCGCATAATTCGCCTGTCCGGGATTTCCGGTCGCGGCAATCACCGAGGTGATGGTTATAATACGCCCGCGCTTCGCCTTCATCATGCCGCGCAGGCATGCCTTGCTCATGCGAAATGCGGATGTCAGGTTGGTCTGGATAACATCATTCCACTCATCGTCCTTCATGCGCAAGAGCAGATTATCCCGCGTGATACCGGCATTGTTTACCAGCACAGTGGGTGTTCCATGACTGTCCTGAACCTCCTTGAGAAACGTTGCAATGGAATCCGGGTCGGTTACATCCAGGACCTTGCCGGCGCCTGAAATACTGTTCTCCGCCAGTATCGCGGTGATACCTTCCGCACCTTTATCACTCGTTGCCGTCCCGATGACAGCCGCACCACGCTTGCCGAGTTCCAGTGCAATCGCCTGGCCAATCCCGCGGCTTGCACCGGTTACCAGGCAGAGTTCCTCATTCATTGACATGCATATCTCCCGGGTTACTGGGTTGTTTCAGCCAGTCACTGCCGTTGCCAGGGTGTCCGGATCATAGACCGGCAATGCAACCAGTGATCTGTCGATGCGCTTGCATAATCCTGCCAGCACCTTGCCCGGACCAGCCTCGATAATCCGGCTGACGCCGCTGCCGGCCATGGACCCGATGGTCCTGACCCATTGCACGGGGCAGTACAACTGGCGCTCCAGTCCGTCACGAATGGCATCCGGGCTGTCATGCGTTGCCACGTCTACATTCTGGATAACCGGGATTCGGGGCGTGTTAATGGCCGTGGCGCGTAACCGCCCGGCAAATATCTCCGCCGCCGGTTTCATCAATTCACAGTGGGACGGCACGCTGACCGGCAGCTGGATGGCCCGCCTGGCGCCATGTTCCTTCGCCAGTTCCATGGCACGCTGAACGGCGGCAGTCTCACCGGCGATCACCACCTGACCCGGTGAGTTAAAGTTGACCGGTATTACCACCCGGCCCGCGGCCGCCTGCTCACAGACTGCCGCGACGATCGCATCATCCAGTCCGAGGATGGCCGCCATGGCACCCGACCCCTCGGGAACGGCTTCCTGCATGCAGCGGCCGCGTTCGGTGACCAGGCCGATGGCGTTGGCAAACTCCAGCGCACCGGCACAGACCAGCGCCGTGTATTCCCCCAGACTGTGGCCCGCCATGACAAAAGGCGTGGCGCCGCCTTGCGCCTGCCATACACGCCACACGGCCACACCGGCTGCGAGCATCGCCGGCTGGGTCTTGTCCGTCTGGTTGAGTGTTTCGGCCGGACCGTCCTGCGCCAGTGCCCACAGGTCATAGCCGAGCACATCACTGGCTTCTTCGAAAGTATCGGTAACCACGGCACGCTGTTCGGCGAGTTCCGCCAGCATGCCGACCGCCTGGGAACCCTGTCCCGGGAAGATCATGCCCAGTGTCGCATCCGTGTTTGCTATTCCTGTACCCATTATTCCATTTCGCTTACCGTCATTCCCGCGTAGGCGGGAATCCATTAACTCCATAGCCAGATTTGACCACAGGTGTTAATGGATCCCCGCCTGCGCGGGGATGACGACCGGGTTTCAGACATCTCAACATCAGTATTTCAGCAATGCCGAGCCCCAGGTAAAACCGCCGCCGAAGGCTTCCATCAACAGGGTCTCGCCGCGCTGGATGCGGCCGTCGCGCACCGCGACATCCAGGGCCAATGGCACGGAAGCCGCTGATGTATTGCCGTGCTCGTCCACGGTCACCACGACACGGTCCATCGGCATTTTCAGTTTTTTCGCCGTCGCCTGGATAATGCGGATATTCGCCTGGTGCGGGATCAGCCAATCCACATCCGATTTTTCCATGTTGTTCGCGGCCAGGGTTTCATCGACGATCCGCCCCAGGGTATTGACTGCCATCTTGAAGACTTCATTGCCCTGCATCTGTATGTAGGCATGCCCGGCCTGCACCTGCTCAAACCCGGATGATATTCCCGCCGGTACCGTCAGCAGATGCTCATAACTGCCATCGGCGTGCAGGTGCGTGGACAGGATACCCGGTTCCTCGCTGGCTTCCAGTATTACCGCACCAGCACCGTCACCGAACAGGATGCTGGTACTGCGGTCATTCCAGTCAACGATGCGCGACAGCGTTTCCGTGCCGACGACCAGCGCACAGCGCGCACTGCCGGTGCGGATAAACTTGTCGGCAATGCCCAGCGCATAAATAAAACCGGTGCACACCGCCTGCACGTCGAACGCCGCCGTACCGTGTAGCTCCAGGCGCTGCTGCAGCAGACAGGCAGTACTCGGACACACCCGGTCCGGGGTTGTCGTGGCCAGCACGATCAGGTCGATCTGCCGGGGGGTGCGCCCGGCGGCCTCCATGGCCTGGGTCGCGGCCTCCTCGGCCAGATCACAGGCGGTTTCATCGCCGGCGGCAATGTGGCGTTTGGAGATGCCGGTGCGATCGCGGATCCACTCGTCGGTGGTATCCATGATCTTCTCCAGGTCCTGGTTGGTCAGCACCTTTTCCGGTAGATAACTGCCGGTACCGGTAATACGTGAATAAATCATTGTATCTGTCCCTGGTCGAGGTAGTGCTGCAGTCGGTCACTGATACGCTCCGGTACCGACTCACGCACCTGGATCGTTGCCACCTTGATCGCGTTGCTGAATGAAAGCACGTCGGCGCTGCCATGGCTCTTGATGACAATCCCTTTCAGACCCAGCAGGCTGGCCCCATTATAGCGCCGTGGATCGATCCTGCGGCGAAATGCCTTCAGCACCGGCATTGCGACCAGTGCAGCCAGCCGGGTCAGGATATTCCGGCTGAATTCCTGGCGAATGAACTGCGCAATCATCTTGGCTATCCCTTCAGCCGTCTTGAGTGACACATTGCCCACGAACCCGTCACAGACGATGACATCATAGCCACCCTTGTAGATGTTATCGCCCTCGGCATAACCCGTGTAGTTCAGATTGCTGTTACTGAGCAATTGCGCCGCTTCCTTAACTTGCTCGTTT
>JAUVNM010000109.1 GCA_030599705.1 Gammaproteobacteria bacterium | reverse complement strand
CGCGAATCAGGGTTTGGCAGGCGCCGAACCGTTCGCGGGCATGCCCCAGGGCAGCCTCTCGGCGCAAGCGCCTCACCTTCAGCCCGCTCCTACAGTTATCACAGTAAACGGCGGGGAAGTGAACCCACAAAGGGATGAAAGGTTCCTAGCCCATTTCGACGCCGAAACTCTCCCGTAATTTCCGGCGGAAGTCATCCGGATCAAAGCCGTGGTTCTGGGTGCCGTGATGCTGAATCTTGATGGCCCCCATCAGCGCGGCGATGCGCCCGGTGGTCTCCCAGTCCATGCTGTGCAACAGGCCGTAGAGCAGTCCACCGCGGTAGGCGTCACCGCAACCGGTCGGGTCAGCGATGTCACGAACGCTGGCCGCCGGCACCTCGATGCGCTGGTCTTCCGTGTAGATGTACGAGCCTTCGCCACCGCGTGTGACAATCAGCGCGTCCACCTGCTCGGCGATCTCGTGCGGCGAGTAGCCGGTGCGTTCCTGCAACAGCTGGGATTCGTAGTCATTGACACACACCCAGGTGGCCTTGTCGATAAAGTCCTTGAGGTCTTCCCCGCCAAACAACGGCAACCCCTGCCCCGGGTCGAACACGAACGGGATGCCGGCATCGACGAACTGCATGGCATGGTCGATCATGCCCTGGCGGCCGTCCGGCGACACCATACCGATCGTCACCCCACTGGCATCACTGACCTTGTTGTGATGCGCCTCGTCCATGGCGCCCGGATGAAACGCCGTAATCTGGTTATCATCCAGGTCGGTGGTAATAAAGGCCTGCGCCGTGTAATAGTCACGCAGTGCGGTGACATGGGTGCGGTTGATGCCGCTGGTATCCATCCACTCGGCATAGGGACCGAAATCGATGCCCACCGTCCCCATGGGCAGCGGGTCGCCACCAAGCAATTTCAGATTGTAGGCAATATTGCCGGCACAGCCGCCGAACTCGCGGCGCATCTCCGGCACGTGAAAGGCCACATTCAGGATATGCACCTGGTCCGGCAGGATGTGGTTTTTGAACTTGTCCCTGAACACCATGATGGTGTCGTAGGCAAACGAACCGCAGATCAGTGCTGTCATGTCAATCTACCTTGCCCGACCAGACCAGGTCGAGCTGTTTGGCGGCACGCACTTCGTCCAGCCGGCGTACCGGCTGGGTATGCGGGGCCTCCTTGAGCAGTTCCGGCGCGGTTTCCGCCTCCTGCTGGATCTTCACCATGGCATCGACAAAGGCATCCAGGTCTTCCTTGCACTCGGTCTCGGTCGGCTCGATGAGCAGGCATTCCGGCACCAGCATGGGGAAATAGGTGGTCGGCGCATGCATGTTGTAGTCCAGCAGGCGCTTGGCAAAGTCCATGGCCGTGATGCCGAGTTCCTTCTGCTGGCGCTTCAGGGTAACGATAAATTCGTGGGTGGCGCGGCGTTCCGGAAACGCCACGTCAAAACCGGCGTCCGTCAGTTTTGCCATCAGGTAGTTGGCATTCAGCGTGGCGAAGTCCGCCACGCGATGCATGCCCTCACTGCCGAGCATGCGTGCATAGATATAGGCACGCATCAGCACGCCGGCATTGCCCATGAACGTCGACAGGCGTCCGATGCTTTGCGGCCGGACATCCTCGGTGATCCAGTAATACTCGTCACCGTCGTAGCCGACGACCGGCACCGGCAGAAATGGCTCCAGCCGCTTGCTGACACCTACGGGGCCCGCGCCCGGCCCGCCGCCGCCATGCGGTGTGGAAAACGTCTTGTGCAGGTTCATATGGATGACATCAAAACCCATGTCGCCGGGACGCACCTTGCCGAGGATCGC
This sequence comes from Gammaproteobacteria bacterium, assembly GCA_030599705.1. GTDB lineage: Bacteria > Pseudomonadota > Gammaproteobacteria > UBA9214 > UBA9214 > SZUA-186. Next base: position 4,524 of record JAUVNM010000109.1, on the reverse strand, counting down.
GTTCAGGTTGGCGCCATCGTAGTACAACAGACCGCCGGCCTCGTGGATGATCGCGGCAATTTCCTCGATGCGGCGCTCGAATACACCCAGGGTCGACGGGTTGGTCAGCATGATACCGGCCGTGTGCGCCCCGACGGCTTCCCGGAGTGCATCGACATCGACATCGCCGTCCTTGCCGGTCGGGATTTCGTGCACCTGGTAACCGCACATGGTGGCGGTGGCGGGGTTGGTGCCATGCGCGGCATCCGGCACGAGGATCTCGTTGCGCCCGGTATCCCCATTGGCGTCGTGCCAGGCACGGATCATGGCCACCCCGGTAAACTCGCCCTGCGCACCGGCCGCCGGTGTCAGGGACACAGCCGGCATCCCGGTCACTGCCTTGAGCATTTCCTGCAGTTCGTACATGCAGGCCAGGAATCCCTGCCCCATGGACTCGGGTGCCAGCGGGTGACGTGCGAGAAAACCCGGCAGCATTGCCAGCGTGTTGCAGGCGCGCGGGTTGTATTTCATGGTGCAGGAACCCAGCGGATAGAACTGGGTGTCAATGGAGAAATTCTTCTGGGACAACCGGGTGTAATGCCGCACCACCTGCATCTCGGAAGCCTCCGGCAGCAGCGGGCGTGTTTCACGCAACAGGCTCTCCGGGATATCCGGGGTGTCTTCCGCCGAAGCCGGCGCCTGCACATGCGCACGACGACCGGCCCGGGATTGCTCAAAAATCAGCATGTTCTATTTCCCTTCAAAAAACCATCCAGAACTTATTAATGCGCTCCCTCTCCCTCTGGGAGAGTCTGTAGGGTCGAATTCATTCGACCAGCGGTATTTCATCAGACTTCCGCTCTGACGACCGGTGTCATGATTGGCCGAATAAATTCGGCCCTACAACGGTAATCTACCCACTCAATCAAGGGAAGAACCCGTTAAATAAATCAGAGTTTCCCTGGCTATTTATAACACCGCCAGTGCCGCGTCATAGTCCGGCTCATCGGCAATCTCCGGTACCAGCTGCGTGTACACGACCTTGTCATTTTCATCGACCACTACCACGGCACGCGCCGTAATCCCGGCCAGCGGACCGTCCGTCAGCAACACGCCGTAGTCCTTTGCAAAATTACGGGAGCGCATCATCGACAGGGAAATGACATTCTCGATGCCCTCGGCCCCGCAGAAACGCTCCATGGCGAACGGCAGGTCAGCGGATATAACCAGTATCACCGCATCAGCATGGCTGCCGGCATGATCGTTGAATTTTTTGGTCGAGATCGCACAGGTGGGTGTATCCAGGCTGGGAACGATATTCAGCAGTTTCTTCTTGCCGCTGTAATCCGCGAGATGCATATCGTTCAGCTTGCCGTCCACGAGATGAAAATCCGGTGCGCTACTGCCGACTTCCGGCAACTCACCGTTGGTGTGGAATTCAGTTCCCTTCAATGTCACGTTGGCCATATTCAGTCCTCCTGGTGTGATTGCCTGTTCTAAAAAAAACCGATTCAGGCCATTTTCGGCTGCACCGGGCAGCCAGCTGCCGTCTGGCTCTCGATAATACGGTTCAGGTGATCGGCATACAGATCGATATCCGCCGCGCTGCGCGCCTCGGTGGCACATACCAGCAGGGCATTGCCAAGTTCCGGATAGTCCTTCGACAGATCATAACCCGGCAGCAGGTTGTGTGCATATAACGGGCGCAACACGTCGGCCAGCGGCAGGGAGAACTGCAGCACGGTTTCATGAAAGTACGGCCGGTTGAATAACGGGCTGACGCAATCATTCCCGGTCAGCCTGTCGACCAGCGCACGCGTATTGGCATGGCACGCACGGGCCACGTTGGCCAGCCCGTCGGCACCCAGCAGCGCCATGTAGATGGTCGCCGCAGTCACCAGCAACCCCTGGTTGGTGCAGATATTGGAAGTCGCCCTGGAGCGGCGGATATGCTGTTCACGCGCCTGCAGCGTCAGGGTATAGCCGTCACGCTCGTCACGGTCGATGGTGCGCCCGACGATGCGTCCCGGCATCTGCCGGACCAGCGCCTGCTTGCAACACATATAGCCGAAGTACGGACCGCCGGCGGCCAGCGGCACGCCCAGCGGCTGTCCCTCGCCACAGGCAATGTCCGCGCCCTGCCCGCCCCATTCACCCGGCGGCCTGAGCAGCGCGAGAGACACGGGGTTGGTGACGGCGATGACCAGGGCACCCTGTTTATGCGCCCACTCGGTGAGCACATCCACTTCCTCGAGGACACCAAAGAAATTCGGGTGCTGGATGACCAGTGCCGTGATGTCCTCACCCTCCAGATGCCTGAGTGAATCGGGAACGGTGTTGCCGCCGTCGCTGCAATACGGCACGTCCACCAGCTCAATGCCCTGGTTGTTGACAATGGTATGCGCGGTCTTGCGGTACTGCGGATGCACGGTTGTCGGGACCAGGATACGGCGTGATTTCGACTTGCGGTTGGCGCGCACCGCCATCAGCACGGCCTCGGCCAGCGCCGAGGCCCCGTCATACAGCGAGGCATTCGAGACATCCATGCCGGTGAGTCCGGCCATCATGGTCTGGAATTCGTACAGCAGCTGCAGGGTGCCCTGGCTGGCCTCCGCCTGGTACGGCGTGTAGGCGCTGTAGAATTCACCGCGTGTGGTGATCTCCCAGACGGCGGCCGGGATATGGTGGTCATAGGCGCCGGCGCCGGTAAAACACAGCGGACGGCCATCGGCTTCCGCACGCGCAACCATCAGGCGGCTGATCTCCTGCTCGGTCATGCCAGCCGGCACGCCGGACAACTCGCCGATGCGCAGGCCGGACGGGATTTCATCGAACAGCTGATCTATATCACTGGCGCCAATGGCCTCCAGCATGTCGCGGATATCGGTTTCGGTATGCGGAATGAAAGGCATGGCAGCGGAATGACTTGTTAATGATCCTCGGAGGCAAGAAACGACTCATACGTTTCCGCATCCATCAGCTTGTCCAGTTCGGACTTGTCAGACGCTGTCATGCGAAAGATCCAGCCGTTACCGTAGACATCCGTGTTGATCGTTTCCGGGCTGTCGGCCAGACCCTCGTTGACCTCCACGATCTCGCCGGCAACCGGGGCATACACATCGGAAGCCGCCTTCACCGACTCGACCACGGCACTGGCCTCCCCGGCAGCAACGCCCTGGCCGGTTTCCGGGACTTCGACAAACACCATGTCGCCCAGCTGGTCCTGGGCACTGTCCGATATTCCCACCGTGATGGAACCATCGTCATTCACGCGCGCCCATTCATGGGTCTTGGCATACTTCAGGTCAACAGGGATATTACTCATGTCTTTCCTCGCTTGTGTCCGGATTATTGTTTATCTGTCGATTCAATCTAGAGTTCGATCTGTGCTTCGCCATTGCGCACGAACGGTGGCCTGACGACGCGTGCCGGCATCAGCTTGCCGCGGATTTCGACCTGGCAGCTGTCGCCGGTGTCCTTCGGGACCCGTGCAAACGCAATGGCACGCTGCAGCGTCGGCGAAAAACTGCCGCTGGTGATCTCGCCTTCGCCGTCATTCTCCACCACGACCTTCTGGTGATTGCGCAATACACCCTTGCCTTCCAGCAACAGGCCGACCAGCTTGTTGCCGGCACCTTCGGAGCGTTGTTTCTCCAGCGCGCTGCGACCGATAAAATCACGGTCCCGGGGCTCCCAGGCCACGGTCCATGACAGCGCGGCCTCCAGCGGTGTAATGGATTCGTCCATGTCGGAACCGTACAGGTTCATGCCGGCCTCGAGGCGCAGGGTATCGCGGGCGCCAAGACCGGTCGGCACAACACCGGCGGCTTTCAGTTGCTGCCAGAAGGTAACCGCCGCCGCGGGAGGCAGCACAATTTCAAAACCATCCTCCCCGGTATACCCGGTACGCGCGATAAACCAGTCGCCGGCAAAGGCGCCAAAGAAAGGCTTGAGCAGTTCGGCAATGGCGCGGGCATCCGCATCCAGCACGTCGAGTACCCGGTCGCGGGCCTTGGGTCCCTGCACCGCTACCATGGCCAGCTCCGGACGCTCGGTCACCGTGACCGAGAACGCGGGCGCCTGCTGTTCCAGCCAGGCAAGGTCCTTGTCGCGGGTACCGGCATTGACGACCATGCGAAAGTGTTCATCATCGAGGTAATACACGATCAGGTCATCGATCACGCCACCGGATTCATTCAGCATGCAGCTGTAGAGGGCCTTGCCACTGTCCTTGAGGCGATTGACGTCATTGGCCAGCAGGTAGCGCAGGAAGTCACGTACCCGTTCACCGGTCAGGTCCACCACGGTCATGTGCGAAACATCGAACATGCCGGCGTCGTTGCGGACCGTGTGATGTTCATTGACCTGGGAGCCGTAATTGATGGGCATGTCCCAGCCGGCAAAGTCGACCAGTTTGCCGCCGGCGGCGACGTGTTCATCATATAAAGGTGTCTTGTTCCCCATATCCGCCTGTTTCTCTGTCGTTATCGCGGGTTGCCAAGCCGCGGATGCGTTACGCCCGTCCCGGGACGTAAAAAAAGGGCG
>JAUVNM010000307.1 GCA_030599705.1 Gammaproteobacteria bacterium | reverse complement strand
TGAAACTCGACCTCGGTACGGTTGAACCGAGTCTGGCGGGACCGAAGCGGCCGCAGGACCGGGTGCTGCTGAAAAACGTCAAGGAGAAGTTTGCCGAGTCTCTGGCGGCACTCCGGCAGGAACGCAATCTCGTCAGTAAACCGGTCAGGCTCGAGCTCGATGGTGAACCGGTCGAGCTGGATGACGGCGCCGTGGTGATTGCGGCGATCACCTCGTGCACCAACACGTCCAACCCGTCGGTGATGGTCGCGGCCGGCCTGGTTGCGAAACAGGCGGCCGAGCGCGGGCTGACGGTGAAACCCTGGGTCAAGACCTCGCTGGCGCCCGGTTCACGGGTCGTCACGGACTACCTGGAGGAAGCGGGCTTGATGGAACCGCTGCAGGCGCTGGGGTTTCACGTGGTCGGTTACGGTTGCACCACCTGCATCGGCAATTCCGGGCCGTTACCGGAGGCCGTTTCCGCGGCCATCCGGGACGGCAACCTGTCCGTCTGCGCCGTGTTGTCGGGGAACCGTAATTTCGAGGGCCGGGTGCATGCCGAGGTGCGCATGAACTACCTTGCGTCGCCGCCACTGGTGGTGGCCTATGCACTGGCCGGTCGCATGGATATCGACCTGCAAACCGAGGCAATCGGCACCGGCCGTGACGGCAATGCCGTCTATCTCAGGGACCTCTGGCCAGGCCAGGCAGAAATCCAGGCGGTGGTCGCCGCCAGTGTCAACAACGAGGAGTTCCGCAACACCTACCGGGACGTGTTTGCCGGAGAGACGCGCTGGACACAGCTCGAATCAACGGCCGACCGCCGCTACAACTGGCGGCACGATTCCACCTATATTCGCAAGCCGCCCTACTTCGCGGACATGAAAAAACAGCCGGGTGACATCCGTGATATTCGCGGTGCACGCGTGCTGGCGTTGCTGGGTGACTCGGTAACGACCGACCACATCTCCCCGGCCGGCGCCATCAAGGCCGATACACCCGCCGGGCAATATCTGATTGCACAGGGTGTTGCACCCGGTGACTTCAATTCACTGGGCTCACGCCGCGGCAACCACGAAGTCATGATGCGCGGTACCTTTGCCAATATCCGTCTGCGCAACCTGCTGGCACCGGGAACGGAGGGCGGGATCACACGGCACCAGCCGAGCGGCGAGCAAATGACGATCTTTGATGCGGCCGAACGCTATCGCGGCGAACAGGTCCCGCTACTGGTGATTGCCGGCAAGGAATACGGGTCCGGTTCATCGCGTGACTGGGCTGCCAAGGGTCCGCGCCTGCTGGGTGTACAGGCGGTCATTGCCGAAAGCTACGAGCGCATCCATCGCTCCAACCTCATCGGCATGGGCGTGCTGCCCCTGCAGTTCATGCCGGGGGAGTCGCCGGCCAGCCTCGGCCTGACCGGCACGGAGACATTCGATATCAGCAGCCTTGGCGATGTGGTGCCGGAAAGCGTGACCGTGACGGCGCTGCCGGACGCTGGCCAGGCCATCACCTTCAAGGCCCGTGTCCGGATCGATACGCCACAGGAATTCGAGTATTACCGCAATGGCGGTATCCTCCACTACGTCCTCCGTCAACTGGCGGCCTGAGGACCAAATACCCACCGGAGACCGGAATTATGGATTTGTCACAGCTTACTGCCCTGTCGCCCGTGGATGGCCGTTACGGGTCAAAGACCGAATCACTGCGCCCGATCTTCAGTGAATTCGGCCTCATACATCACCGGGTACTGGTTGAGGTCCGCTGGCTGCAGGCACTGGCGGCCCATGATGGAATAGCGGAGGTACCTGCCCTCAGTGGCCACGCCGAACGGGTGCTGAACGACCTGGTCGATAAATTCAGTGAGCAGGATGCCCGGCGCGTCAAGAACATCGAGCGCACCACGAATCACGACGTCAAGGCCGTCGAGTATTTCCTCAAGGAAAAGATTGCCGGCAATGAAGAACTGGAAGCCGTGAGTGAATTCTTTCACTTTGCCTGCACGTCGGAAGATATCAACAACCTGGCCTATGCCCTGATGCTGCGTGCGGCGCGCAGCCAGGCCCTGCTGCCGCTGATGGACGATGTCATCAAGGCGATTGTCGAACTGGCGCACACCCACGCGGAGCTGCCGATGCTGTCACGCACGCATGGACAGACGGCTTCGCCGACTACGGTCGGCAAGGAACTGGCCAACGTGGCGGCCCGCCTGCGGCGCCAGCGTGAACAGTTTGTCAACATACCCTTGCTGGGCAAGATGAATGGCGCGGTCGGGAATTACAATGCACATATCATTGCCTACCCGGATGTCGACTGGCCGGCATTGTCGGCACAGTTTATCACTGGCCTCGGGCTGGAAATCAATCCGTATACCACCCAGATCGAGCCGCATGACTACATGGCAGAGCAGTTTGATGCGCTCGCGCGTTTCAACACGGTATTGATTGATCTCTGCCGCGATATCTGGGGCTATATTTCGCTGGGTTATTTCAAGCAGAAGACCGTGGCGGACGAAGTGGGTTCGTCCACCATGCCGCACAAGGTCAACCCCATTGATTTCGAAAATGCGGAAGGCAACCTGGGAATCGCGAATGCCCTGCTGGGACACCTCGCCGCCAAGTTGCCGGTATCGCGCTGGCAGCGTGACCTGAGTGACTCGACGGTCCTGCGCAACGCGGGTGTGGCCGTCGCACACGTGGTCATTGCCTGTGAGTCCTGTCTGAAAGGCATCGGCAAGCTGGAGGTCAACGTGCAGCGTATGGCCGAGGATCTGGACAACAGCCTGGAAGTACTGGCCGAGGCCCTGCAAACGGTGATGCGCCGCTACGGTATCGAGAAACCCTACGAGAAGCTCAAGGCCCTTACCCGGGACCGCGCAGTGGATGAGGCGACCTTGCATGCATTCATTGAGGACCTGGATATCCCGGCTGATGTGAAGCAGAAACTCCGGGAACTGACACCGGCAAGCTATACCGGCAATGCCGCCGAACAGGCACGTTCTGTCTAGCCTGATACCGAAAAGTCGGCTGGTGTTTTGTAGGAGCCAGCTTGCTGGCGAATTCGGTCT
>JAUVNM010000256.1 GCA_030599705.1 Gammaproteobacteria bacterium | reverse complement strand
CATCGAGCTCAACGTCGAGAAGAAAGTGGGCAAGGCCGAGCACAAGGTGGATGCACCCACCTTCAGAACGGCCTGCCGTGACTATGCCGGCAAGCAGGTGGACGCCCAGCGCAAGGATTTTATCCGCCTCGGCGTCAGCGGTGACTGGCGCAATCCCTATCTCACCATGGACTACGAATTCGAGGCCAGCATTATCCGCGCGCTGGGCAAGATCGTGGAAAACGGCCACCTGACCAGGGGGTCCAAGCCGGTGCACTGGTGCACGGATTGCGGTTCGGCGCTGGCCGAGGCCGAGGTCGAATACGAGGACAAGGATTCACCGGCGATCGATGTCCGTTTCAGTGTCCTGAACGAGGCCGGGCTGCTGTCGCGTTGCCACCATGTCGAGGGTCAGTCCGGTGAAGGGCCGATTTCAGTCGTGATCTGGACCACCACCCCGTGGACCCTGCCGGCAAACCGTGCCGTGGCCCTCCATCCCGAGCTGGATTATGCCGTGGTGCAATGTGACACCGGGCACGGCAACGAACGCTTGCTGCTGGCCGATGCATTGCTCAAGGATGCGATGCTGCGCTTCGGGGCAGAGCACTACCAGGTGCTGGCCTACTGCAAGGGGAGTGACCTGGAAGGCCTGCAACTCGGCCATCCGTTCTATGCGCGCGAGGTGCCCGTTATTCTCGGTGAGCATGTGACCACCGAGGCCGGTACCGGTGCGGTGCATACGGCACCCGGTCACGGCCAGGACGACTACGTGGTGGGCAGCCGCTATGGACTGGCCGTGGATAACCCGGTCGGTAGCAACGGCTGCTTCCTGCCGGACACCGAGCTGTTCGGCGGGCAGCATGTGTTCGCCGCCAATGCCAGCGTTGTCGAGGTGCTGAAAGGCCGCGGTACACTGGTGCACGAGGAAAAATTGCGCCACAGTTATCCGCATTGCTGGCGGCACAAGACACCGATCATCTTCCGCGCCACGCCGCAGTGGTTTATCAGTATGGACCATAACGGCCTGCGCGCGGCGGCACTGGCAGGGATCGGGCAGGTCGAGTGGGTGCCGGACTGGGGCGCGGCACGCATCGATGGCATGGTCAGGAACCGCCCGGACTGGTGCATTTCCCGGCAGCGCACCTGGGGAGTGCCGATTACCCTGTTCGTGCACAAGCAGACCGGTGCATTACACAAGGTCAGCCCCGATCTGATCGAAGCCGTGGCCAAACGGGTCGCAGCGCAGGGCATCGATGCCTGGTTCGAGCTGGATCCGGCCGAGTTGCTGGGTGAAGACGTGGACGCTTATGAAAAGGTCACCGACACCCTCGATGTCTGGTTCGATTCCGGGGTGACGCATTACAGCGTCCTCGAACAGCGTGCGGAGCTGGGGTATCCCGCCGACCTCTACCTGGAAGGGTCGGACCAGCACCGCGGCTGGTTTCAGTCATCACTGCTGACCGCGGTCGCAATGAACGGGGTGCCGCCTTACCGGGAAGTGCTCACGCACGGTTTTACCGTCGATGCGAAGGGCCAGAAGATGTCAAAGTCGAAGGGCAACGTGGTGGCGCCGCAGAAAGTCGTGAACTCGCTGGGTGCGGATATCCTGCGCCTGTGGGTGGCCGCCACGGACTATCGCGGCGAGATGAACGTGTCCGACGAGATCCTCAAGCGCACGGCGGATGCCTACCGCCGGCTGCGCAATACCTCCCGGTTTTTACTGGCGAACCTGCACGGCTTTGACCCGTCAATCCATTTGCTCGACTCGGAACAGATGCTGAATCTGGATCACTGGGTGGTGGAACGCACGCGCGAGCTGCAGGAGCAGGTACGGCAGGCCTACGATGCCTACGAGTTTCATCGCATCTACCAGCTGGTGCACAACTTCTGTGCTGTCGATCTGGGCAGCCTGTACCTCGATATCATCAAGGACCGGATCTATACGCTGCAGGAAGACAGCATTTCGCGGCGCTCCGCACAGACCGCACTGTTCCATGTCGCGGAATGCCTGGTGCGCTGGCTGGCCCCGATTCTGAGTTTTACCGCCGAGGAAATCTGGCAGCACCTGCCGGGTGAGCGTGAGGACACCGTGTTTCTGTCGACCTGGTATGAACTGCCGCCGGCATTGTTTTCAGAGAGTGAGGCGCTGAACGCCATGGGCACCGGCTTCTGGAGCCACGTGATCAGCGTACGCGAGGCGGTCAGCAAGGAACTGGAAAAACTGCGCGTGGCCGGCGCAATCGGTTCTTCCCTCGATGCCGAGGTGGATCTCTATGTTGATGACGATACCCGTGCCATGCTGGCGGCACTCGAGGATGAACTGCGGTTTGTGTTTATCACTTCCTACGCACGCGTGCATGCAGCAGACGAACACCCGGCTGCTGCGGTGGATGCCGAACTCGCAGACAGGTCGGTGTGGATCCGGGTCACACCGTCCACCCATAACAAGTGCAGTCGTTGCTGGCATCACCGCGAGGATGTCGGCAGCCATGATATGCATCCAGAGATCTGCATGCGCTGTATCGATAACGTGGACGGCGCCGGTGAAACCCGCCGCTATGCCTGACCCGGTGGTTGCCTGAAATGAAGTGGTTCTGGTTGTCCGGTGTGGTGCTGATACTGGATCAGTGCAGCAAGCTGATTGCGGATGCGCTGCTGCAATTCAACCAGCCGGTGCCGCTGTTGCCGTTCCTCGATCTGCACAAGGTCTACAATCCCGGCGCCGCATTCAGTTTCCTGAGCAATGCCTCCGGCTGGCAGCGCTGGTTCTTCGTGGGGCTGACACTGGTCGTCAGCCTGGTGCTGGCCGTGTGGCTGCGCCGCCTGCAGGCAGGCCAGGCCCGGCTGGCACTGGCCCTGTCACTGATACTTGGCGGTGCGCTGGGTAACCTGATCGACCGCGTGATGTACGGCTACGTAATCGATTTTATCGACCTGTATTACGGTGGCTGGCACTGGCCGGTGTTTAATGTTGCCGATTCGGCCATCACGGTCGGCGCCGGCTTGCTGATACTGGACGCCATGCGGGGTCAAAAAAAAGAAACGTAGGTTGGGCTGAACGGAGTGAAGCCCAACACAGAAATGGTTCATCCCTGTTGGGCTTCACGTTCGTTCAGCCCAACCTACAATACTGTAACCGAGAACAACTTGAATACCGGGATAAAACATTCGATTGGTGTCGGCAGTACCGTTACCCTGCATCTGTCATTGGCGCTGGAAGACGGTACGGTGGCCGAGGAAACCTTCGATGGCGAACCGCACACCTTCCGCATGGGGGACGGGTCACTGGTTCACGGCCTCGAGCTGGGTCTCTACGGACTGAAACCCGGCGACACCCAGCGCCTGGAACTGTACCCGGAGCAGGCCTGGGGCCTGCGTGACCCGGAGAAAATCCACCGGCTGCCACGTGAGCGCTTTGCCACCGACATGCAGCTCGAGCCGGGGCTGATCATCGGTTTCGATACGCCGGACGGGGAGGAAATCCCGGGTGCGGTGCTGTCGGTGTCGAAGGATACCGTTGAAGTGGACTTCAATCACCCGCTGGCGGGACATACCATTACCTTTGTCGTGGAGATTATTGACGTGGTGCCGGCGGATCCGGTGGATGAATAAATACACGACTGAATACATCACCTATAATTACCGCTAAATCAGTGTT
>JAUVNM010000027.1 GCA_030599705.1 Gammaproteobacteria bacterium | reverse complement strand
TGGAAGATGTCCGGATTGCCCGCGAGGCCTACGAGCAGCGCGTTGCCCTGGCGGCCGAGCACCGGAAGCAACAGGCATCCGCCGCATGATTGTGGCTGCGTCCCATTGACAGATGATTTGTCAATCGTCTGTTAAGGAAACTCTGATTTATTTAACGGCTTGATACAGGGCGCCCATGGCGCACCCTGCAGACTGTTATAATCGTTTTTATAACTACCGAGAGGAATATTACAATGTTGAAGCGTCTGATTTTAGTGTGCCTGATGTTTGCAGGTATTGCTGGTTCGTCATTGATGGCAGAGGAAGACGATTCGGCCGACAAGTCTACCGAATCCGGGCAGCAACAGGCTGACACGGATTCCAGGAAGTCCGGGGATGACAACAAGAAACCGGACGAAGAGGAAGAGGAAGAACCTGAATGTGACTAGTCCCCCGTAGCAGGATAATTCTTTCCTGCTACAACACTACTGAAGGAGCATTGAGTAATGAAACCGATTAGAACCCTGATTGCCACGTCTGTTGTATCCGCAGCCCTGGTTATCTCCGCAAGTGTAATTGCCGGTGATAAAGTTGCTGTCAAGATTACCCCGGATATTGCCTCGGTCGAGGTGATGCACGATGGCAAGAAGACCACCATCATGCGTAACCAGGATCAGAAGAACACGGTCAACAAGTCATTCGCAAAAACATCCCGCAAGTGCCCGCCGTTTTGCATCCAGCCGGCTACATTGGCCCCGGGTGTTGAAACCATCGCTGAAGTGGAAATGATTGACTACCTCACGCGCATGAGTGGCGGTGATGACACCATCCTGGTGATTGATTCACGCACCCCGGACTGGGTCAAGAAAGGCACCATCCCGGGGGCGGTCAATATTCCCTGGACGTCCCTGAACCCGGCCAAGGGTGCCGACCCCATCTCCATTGGTGAAATCATGGAAGACCGGTTCGGTGCCAAAAGCCTGGAGGGTCTCTGGGACTATTCCAACGCCAGAACACTGGTCATGTTCTGTAATGGCATGTGGTGCGGCCAGTCACCGAACAACATCAAGAACCTGCTGAAGTTCGGTTACCCGGCGCACAAGATCAAGTGGTACCGTGGCGGTATGCAGGACTGGGAAATTCTCGGGCTGAGCACGGTCCCGGGCAAGTAGCCCTGTCAGCAATCAATGAAAAGGGGCGGCGTCAGCCGCCCTTTTTCTTGTCTGAAAGATTTAATTCGATGTGGTGGTCTATACTCTAGTTGCTATTGCGGATAAGCATGCGGCGGCTGATATGAAAACACGACTCCTTCTTTCCCTGTTGTTGTTATGTTTCGGCAGTCATGCATCGCTGGCCGAAGAGCAGGTATCACACGAGATGCAGACCCCCTATTCCGAGCAACAGGTGGTCTTTGATTTCTACCTGGATAACCCGGAAAAGATCAATTCGGCCCTGTACTGGATACGCTCTCTGATGAACCCGCTGATGGACTCTCCGTACGATATGGCGCCGGAGTTCATGGATATCAAGGTGGTCATTCACGGCATGGAAATCGTCACCGTGGCGCGCAAGAACTACGACAAATACCGTGATGCCGTCGAGCGCATGCGTTATTACTCAAGCCTGGGCGTGGAGTTCAAGGTTTGCGGACTGGCGGCAAAAGACTATGACTATGACACGGATGCCTTTTATGAGTTTATCGATGTCGTGCCCTCGGCCATCACCGAACTGGCACACTGGCAGATGCAGGGATACGCGCTGATCACCCCGACGGTGATGGAAAAGACGCTTTCCATCGACGAAATTCGCTAACGCGCCCGTTTCAGGGTGTTCTTGTCAAAATCCCGATCTGTGAGGCCGCTGCGAAAGACATATTCCTTCCAGGAGAGGGTGGTGCTTTTCCCGGTCTGGTGATTCACCATTTCGTAGCGCATGCCACGCCAGAACTTGTCGAGGTACTGCCGGTATTCGTGAAACGTCAGCGTCTTGAGATGCTCGTTTTTGCGGTCATAGTAATCCACTTTCTGCGGGCGGTACTCGGCCTTGTCGTACCAGACCACCTGGCGCGTGTATCCTGAGTGCTTGTCGACCGGGTCGCGCTCCACCACGTAACATTCCATCCCTTCCCAAGTCTCGTCACGCAGGTACTTGTAGGTATATTTGTCCACTTCATCGGAAGAGATGTCCTCGTAGGCGAACTCGCTGCCCATGAACGGGCCCGACTTGTTCTTCGAGGCAATACGTTTGACCCGTTTGAGCGCCGGCAGGTAGAGCCACTGGTCATCGGGTTTGTTGATGTGTGAAAATGTCAGGAAGGCAGTTCCCTTGATATCGGCTGGTGCGTCGAAGATGGACATGCTCTTGTCACCGTCATCCTCGATTTCCAGTGTGCGCACGCGTACCTCACGGCTGCTCTCGTCACCGCGCTTGTTACGCAGGACCATATGCATGGTGGCGGTTGAGTCTCCGAAGCCCTGGTCTCGCTGGTCGGCTTCCGTCGCGATCTGCAACCCCTTCTCATCCGGCGTTTCAGCCTGTGCCGGTAATAAAAACATGCCAAACAAGACAAGTATCAGGACGTAATGCTGTTTCATTTATCAACCTTCATCAGTAATGGCGGGAGGAACAGGAAATCGGCAATCAGTGCAAAGGCGATGGTGATTGCGGTCACCAGGCCCATATCGGAATTCAGCTTGAAGGGCGACTGGGTGAGCACCATGAAGCCGGCAATCAGCACCAGTGAGGTGACCCACAGGGCCGTACCGACTGTGGAAAAGGCGTAACGAACCGCATCCGGTGGCGCCAGCTGCTGCTCGCGGCGGGCACGCAGATATTTGCTGAGAAAATGGACAGTATCGTCCACCACGATACCCAGCGTCATGCCGGTCACCACCGACAGGCCCAGTCCCACCTCGCCGACCAGCAGTCCCCACAGGCCAAATCCCATGGCGGCCGGGGCCAGGTTCGGGACCAGACTGATCAGGCCGATCTTGATCGAGCGCAGGGCAACAACCAGGATCAGTGATATCAGTACCAGGGCCACGGAGGTACCGGTCAGCATGCTGCGGATATTGCGGTGCCCGATATGGGCAAACATCACCGAGGGGCTGGCGCCATCGGCGCGCATCCCGGGTGCATTTTCATGCAGCCATTCCTGGGCCTTGCCCTCGAGCGCGAGCATTTCATTGCTGGAAATATTCTTGACCGTCACGGTCATCCGGGTTGCCGATTTACCGACGTCGATCTGGTTGTTCAGATCGAGACCATACGGAAGTGACATTTCATACAGCAGCAGGTATTGCGCCGACAGGTTGCGCTGGTCCGGCAGCCGGTACCACTCCGGTTCATCGGCATGCATGTTCTTGTTCAACCGCTTCATGATGTCTGTCAGGGTATTGACATGCAGCACCTCCGGCTGGGTCTCGTACCAGTTGGCAAAGGCCTCGACGCGGTCCAGGAATTCGGGTTCGCTGATGCCGCCGCTTTCACCCGCGCTCAGGGAATAATCGATGGTGTAGATCCCGGTCAGGTTTTCACTGGAGAAGTCAGTCGCATTGCGGAAGTCCACGGTCTTGTCGAAGTATTCGATGAATTCATCGTTAAGCTCGTTGCGCGGGATGAATATCACCAGTGCAACGACGATAAAGCCGACTGCGAAGAACAGGAAGTTGCGCCGCTCCACGACGAAGTCCGCGAAATTGTCCATGCGCCGTGAATGATTGGTGGCGCCGGGTTTCACGCGCACCGGCAGGATCAGCATCAGCGCCGGCAGCAGGGTAATCGAGATAAAGAATGCCGCCATGACGCCCATGGCCACGATATTACCCAGGTCGCGAAACGGCGGTGCGTCACTGAAGTTCATGCTGAGAAAGCCGATCGCCGTGGTCAGTGAGGTCAGGAAAATCGGCTGCAGGTTGATGCGCAGGCTCTCGACCATGGCGCCGGTCTTGTCCAGCCCACGGCGCATGGCATGCAGGAAACTCACCAGGATATGCACGCAGTCGGCCACGGCCAGTGTCAGAATAATGGTGGGTGACGAGGCGGACGGGGGTGTCAGCGCCATCCCCAGCCAGCCGGCAATACCCATCGCGGTCAGGACCGAGCAGACGATTACCAGGAAAGTGCCGATGGTGGCGGTGAATGAGCGCAATAACAGCACCAGCGTGATGACGACCACCGCGAACATGATCGGCACCAGGGTTTGCTGGTCGCGGATGCTGACCTCCGGAAAGGAGTTGTTCATGATCACCATGCCAGTGAGGTAGACATCCAGGTCCGGGTTGGCCGCGCGCAGCTCGTCAACCATGTTGCGCGCAAAGGCGGTCACCTTTGGGACTTCCTTGCCCGTCTGTTCTTCCGGGTCCGGCAGCTGCACGGTGACATTGACCCCGGTGACCCGGCCGTCGGGCGAAATAATCCGGTTAACCAGCAAGGGTTCGTTCGTGGCGATGTTGCGGATGCGCTCCAGTCCCCCGGCATCCAGCTGGCCGGCATCCGGCACCAGGTCGTCCACGGTCAGGTCGTCGCCCTCGGCTTCCGTGTGCTGGTAGTTGGTAATGGAGTCGACTCGAATCGAGTACGGTATTTGCCAGCTCGCCTCGGTCAACGCGATAATGCTGGCCAGGGTTTCCTGCGTGAACACATTGCCGTCCTTCGGCGCCAGCACGAACAGGACATTATCGGTCTTGGTATAGGTGTTCTGCAGCTGCTCGAAGGCCTGCAGCTGCGGGTTGTCTGTGCTGAAGAAGACCCGGTAATCGGTCTTGAAGGTCAGAAACCGGGCGCCACTTGCCGCAATGGCGACGCTGGCAATGACGGCTACCAGCACCAGGTAGCGCCAGCGAACCAGCCACTCTCCGTATGATTTACCCATTATGATTAGTTACTGCTGTCCGTGTTGTTGCATGGCCGGCCTAGCATATCCCGTGATGTATAGAAACACGGCTGGCAAGGAAAACCCCGGTAAATTCCAATGGTGTAGAATAGCGTAATTGACCACCCATGACTATTAGGAGAACTCCGAAATGAGTGCTATCAGAATGCTGTTTTTGATGCTGGCGGCGACCGTGCTGATCGGTATCTGGCTGACCGGGTTCCATACCGTGCACTGGCTTCTCTATGTACCTGTCGTCGCACTGACCTTTGCCGGGATCACCGGGATCTGTCCGGGCTACCTGCTGTTACAGAAGCTCGGCTTCAAGGGACAGGGTAACCGGGTATAACCATGTGTGTAGCAGAACGCTACGTCTTGATACGGTAGGACCGGCCCTCTATGCCCTTCAGGGTGACGGCCGGGAATGCATTTCCCCGCGGGGCGCGGGTCCTGCCCAACCACGTATCAGGTGCAAACCGGTTAAGAAAGGTTTGTCCCGGATGGAGGGAGATGGTATCTACGTTTTTTGCAATAACAGGGTAAACAGTCCATAGCTTTTCATGCCCCGCACCGTTAAACAGCTCGACAGGAATTGTTCGTCCAGTCCCTTCCATCCGGTACTGCCTTCCGCAAGTGAAGTCCTGACCTGGAACCATCTGCCCGGCGACAGCCTGGCACTGGCACTCGCCTGTGCGGCCCGTGAAGCCGAGCGCCTGATCACTGTTATCACTCCGGACATGCAGGCCGCGGAACTGCTGCATGACCAGCTGGCATTTTTTCTCGCGGGCAGCGAACTGCCGGTCACGGTGTTCCCCGATTGGGAAACCCTGCCCTATGATACGTTCTCGCCACACCAGGACATCATCTCACAGCGCCTGGCGACACTGAACCGGCTGGGCACCCTGCACAAGGGAATCCTGCTCGTCCCGGTGTCCACCCTGTTGCAGCGCCTGCCGCCGGTAGAGTACATCAAGGCCAACAGCCTGGTGCTGGAAATCGGGCAACGGGTAGACCTCACGGCGCTGCGCGGGCAATTCGATAGCGTCGGCTACCGGTACGTAGCACAGGTCATGGAGCACGGTGAATATACCATTCGCGGTTCCCTGCTGGACCTCTACCCGATGGGCAGTCCGTTGCCGTATCGCATTGACCTGTTTGACGAGGAAATCGAGACCATCAAGGTGTTCGACCCGGAAACGCAGTGCTCAATCGAGGAAAAAACCGGGATCAACCTGCTGCCGGCACGCGAGTTCCCGTTCGACCAGGAAGCGATTCGTGCCTTCCGCCAGCGTTATCGTGCCCGCTTCGAGGGTGATCCGCAGGCTAGCCCGGTATACCGTGATGTCAGCCAGGGGATCACACCTGCTGGCATTGAATACTACCTGCCGCTGTTTTTCGAGCGGACCGATACCCTGTTTGACTACTTGCCGGGCGCAACCTGCCTCGTCCAGCTGGATGCCGTGGAAGCCGCCGAGCAGGAATTCAGGAGCCAGCTCGAGGAGCGCTACGAGTTGCGCCGGCATGACCGGGAACGGCCGTTGCTTGCAGCCGCCGCACTCTATATACAAGCTGGCGAGTTGTCCGACCGCCTGGCACGCATGCCGCGAGTCCGCCACGAGGCCTTTCAGCGGGGTGCTGCCGCCCCGGGCGATATCCACTACAACACGCGCCGGCCGGGGGATCTGAGAATCCGGCCGCGCACTGACACACCGGCCGCGGCCCTGCAGTCCTTCCTGAATGGCTACGACGGTCGGGTGCTGCTGACAGCCGAGTCGGCCGGACGGCGGGAAACCCTGGTCGACCAGCTGCGCGCTTTTGAAATCCGGCCTGACGTGGTTACCGACTGGCCGGCCTTCCTGGCGTCCGGCAATCCGGTCTGCCTGTGTGTTGCCCCGCTGGAACAGGGCATGCTGGTGAGCGATCCGGTGATCGCCGTGATCACCGAGACCAGCCTGTTCGGCGAACGCGCACGCCAGTCCCGACGGCGGCGTCCGTCCCGGGATCCCGCCAGCATCATTCGCAACCTGACCGACCTGGCCCCGGGTGCCCCGGTGGTGCACGAGCAGCATGGTGTGGGGCGTTACCGTGGTCTGGATACACTCACCATGCACGACATACCGGCGGAATACCTGCAACTCGAGTACGCCGACGGCGACAAGCTGTATGTCCCGGTTGCATCACTGCAGCTGATCAGCCGTTATACCGGTGCGGCTCCCGATAGCGCGCCGTTGCACAAGCTCGGCGGTGACCAGTGGTTGCGGGCCCGCAAGAAGGCAGCCGAACGCATCCGTGATGTGGCTGCCGAACTGCTCGACATCCATGCCAGCCGGGCCGCGCGCAGGGGCCATGCCTGTGCCGCACCGGCCGATGACTATGCCGCGTTTGCCGCGGCATTCCCGTTCGAGGAAACCCCGGACCAGGAAACCTCGATCCAGGGGGTGCTGGAGGACATGCAATCGGAGTTGCCGATGGACCGCGTGGTGTGCGGGGATGTCGGCTTTGGCAAGACCGAGGTTGCCATGCGGGCGGCCTTTCTGGCGGCACAGGGTGGCAAGCAGGTCGCCTTGCTGGTGCCAACCACCCTGCTTGCCCAGCAGCATTACCATAATTTCTGTGACCGGTTCTCGGACTGGCCGATCCGGATCGAGGTGCTGTCGCGTTTCCGGACCGGCAAGCAGCAGGAGGCGGTGCTCGCCAGTATTGCCGGCGGCACGGTGGACATTATCATCGGCACCCACAAGCTGCTGCAGGACAGTGTGCATTTCAAGCGCCTCGGCCTGGTGATCATCGACGAGGAACACCGCTTCGGTGTGCGCCAGAAAGAGCAGCTGAAAAAACTGCGCACCGAGGTCGACATCCTGACGCTGACCGCCACGCCGATCCCGCGGACACTCAACATGGCACTCTCCGGCCTGCGCGACCTGTCCATCATCAGCACTCCGCCGGCCCATCGGCTCGCCGTCAAGACCTTCATCCTGGAATGGAACGATGCCACGTTGCGCGAGGCCTGCCTGCGGGAAATCAAGCGCGGCGGCCAGGTGTATTTCCTGCACAACGAGGTAGAGTCGATCGAACGTATTGCCGCCGAACTGGCCAAAATTGTTCCCGAGGCCGCTATTGAAGTCGCGCACGGCCAGATGCGCGAACGCAAGCTGGAACGGGTCATGCTTGATTTCTATCACCGTCGCTTCAATGTGCTGGTGTGCACCACCATTATCGAGAGCGGCATCGATATCCCGACCGCCAATACCATTATCATGAACCGTGCCGACAAGCTGGGACTGGCGCAATTGCACCAACTGCGCGGCCGGGTCGGACGCTCGCACCACCGTGCCTATGCCTACCTGGTGGTACCATCGCGGCGCAACATGACGGCTGACGCCGTCAAGCGCCTCGAGGCGCTTGAGTCCATGGAAGACCTCGGGGCCGGATTTACCCTGGCCACGCATGATCTCGAGATTCGCGGCGCCGGTGAACTGCTCGGCGACGAGCAGAGTGGCCAGATCCATGAAATCGGCTACTCCCTGTACACTGACTTGCTGGAGCGCGCGGTCCGGGCGCTGAAGGCCGGACAACAGCCGGAGCTGGAGCAGCCACTGCACCAGGGCCCTGAAATCGACTTGCAGGTAGCAGCGCTGATCCCGAATGACTATGTGCCGGATGTACATACCCGGCTGGTACTATATAAACGTATTGCCAGTGCGGAATCGGAAGCCGCATTGCGGGAACTGCAGGTGGAAATGATCGATCGCTTCGGGCTGTTGCCCGATGCGGTGAAAAACCTGTTTCGTGTCACTGCACTGAAGTTGCTGGCCGGGCCCATGGGCGTGACCAAGATCGAGGTGGGCAAGCTGGATGGCCGGATGCTGTTCGGACCGGACCCTGCGATCGATACACAGAAACTGGTAGAGTTGATCCAGGACCAACCGGGCCGGTATCGATTCGAAGGCGGCTGCAAGCTGCGCTTTAACGGTGATTTTGATGACGAGGAGGACCGTTACCGTATGGTCGCCGAACTACTTGCCACCCTGGAAACCGGGGAACACAGGAACACTGCCAATGCGTGAACAATGTCTGCACCGGGTTACATGGCAGCGCGTGCTGGTAGCGGGACTGCTGGTGTTGTTTGCAGGAATCATGAATCCCGGCAACGGCCGGGCTGCAACCGGTGATCAACCGGCAATGTACGATGTCGAGGTGGTCGTGTTCCGCAATCGTTCAGCCCAGGCGCATGGTGAGCAGTGGCCGCAGCGCAGTGTGGAAGCGAACCAGTCCCCCGATAGTGGCTTTTCCAGTAAACCTGTCGAAACCGGTATCGAGGAGCTGCCGCGCGAGCAGCACGCGTTGCAGGCCATTGCCGACTCGATGCAGCGTTCCGGTGCCTATGACGTGCTGCTGCACACAACCTGGCGTCAGGCCGGGCTTGACCGGACACAGGCCCAGCCCTACACGATGCCGCGCGGGCTGGAGCGTAAGGGTTACCACCTGGAAGGCACCATCCGGCTGGTGCGCGAGCGCTTCCTGCACCTCGAAATTGATCTGTTGCTGAGCAAGCCACAGGTGGCTTTTATCCCGGGACAGGCCATGGATATGCCGGACCCGGTCTACGAACTCAAGGAAACACGGCGCGTCCGCCGCGGGGAACTACATTACTTTGATCACCCGTACCTCGGGGTCATCGCGCAGGTCGTGGCTTACGAAGCGCCGGAAGCCCTCGAGTTGCCGGTGCCCGTGGGAGAGGTTCGCATGGAAGGCTCCGACCCGGCGAGTCCAGCAGATACTGAGTAGGTTGGGCTGAACGAACGTGAAGCCCAACAGGGACGAAACCTTGATGTGTTGGGCTTCGCAAGCTCAGCCCAACCTACCACTGAAAAGAGGTATGGACCATGACTGACCTGCCCCTGATCGGCCACTGGGATCCCATCGCCCAGCTGTACCTGCTGGCCTTTATGCTGTCGGTACTCTTCGGCGCCGTGGCCCGCAAGACGGAGTTCTGCCCGCTCGGCGGCATTGCCGACATCCTGTACAACGGCAACAGCGGCCGCCTGCGCATGTACTTCTTCGCCATCGGGGTGGCCATGCTTGGCGCCCTGTTCCTGGAAGCTGCGTCGCTGGTGAATCTCGACGGGACGCGCCCGCCCTACCGCATGTCGCAGTTTCGCTGGCCGGGTTATGTCATTGGCGGCATGTTGTTCGGGATCGGCATGACGCTGTGCCGTGGCTGTGGCATGAAGAACATGATCAACCTCGGCGCCGGCAACCTGAAGGCGCTGGTTGCCATCCTCGGTATGGGGCTGGCCGCGGTGCTGCTGCTGTATGTGGAGGGCGTGTTCGAGGCCGTGTTCCTGTCCTGGGCAATGCCGCTGACCCCCGATCTGGCGGGGTCCGGAATGGCGCACCAGGACCTGGGGACCGTCGTCTCCGTCCTGACCGGTGCCAGCGTGGACAGCATGCGCATCATGGCGGGCCTGTTGATTGCCGGGGCGTTGATTGTCTATGCCTTTCGCTCGGCCCAGTTCCGCGGCCGTTTTGACAACATCCTCGGCGGCCTGCTGATTGGCCTGATGATCACCGGTGCGTTCTATATCAGTGGCGGGGCACTCGGTGAACTGGCGCAGGAGGCCTCGGATTTCATGGACCAGCCGCAAAACGGCATGGGCGTGCAATCCTATACCTTCATCCGCCCGATGGGCGACCTGCTCTACGTGATGGCCAACCCGCTCTGGTACCTGGTGACCTTCGGGCTGGTGATGTTTCTCGGCGTGGGTGCCGGATCCGTGCTGCTGTCGCTGTTAACGGGACGCTTCCGGCTGCAGTGGTTTGCCTCCCCGCTGGAAGGGGTACGGTTTTTTACCGGCGGTATGCTGGTCGGTATTGGCGGCATTCTTGGCATGGGTTGCACGCTGGGTCAGGGGCTGGCCGGGACCTCCACGCTGGCAATGGGCTCGTTTCTCAACGTGGCGTCCCTGATCGCGGGCGCCGTGATCGGCATCAAGCTGCAGAAACACTTTATGGATGATCACGAGGTCCCTGCCTGACGGCTGCGCAGTTTCTACGTCAACTGTTATTTCCTGTAGGAGCGGGCTCGCCCGCGAATCGGATATTTCCAACCATCGCATTCGCGAGCAAGCTCGCTCCTACAAGGACCCGTATGTTTCTCGGGTATTGTTTTGCTAACCCGATGTCTCCACGGGTTCATCAGTAGCTGGCGGTTCCGTA
>JAUVNM010000246.1 GCA_030599705.1 Gammaproteobacteria bacterium | reverse complement strand
GTGTTTGCTAGTGGCCCAGTTTTGCATCAAACAGGTCTGGCGGAATAAATTCCGCCCTACAACACCGTTCTTTGTAGGGCCGAATTTATTCGGCCTGTTACAAACCGGGCTACTACTCATTGTTTATAACAAGCGCACCGGTCAGGTACAAACGCTTTTGACCAGTGATTGCAGTAACCGGGTGGTGGGTTGCAGGCGTTCCATGGCGAGGTATTCATCCGGCTGATGGGCCTGCGCGATATCGCCCGGTCCGAGCACGATGGTCTGCATGCCGAGTTTTTGCAAATACGGTGCCTCGGTGCCGAAGGCGACGGCTTCGGCGGCATGTCCGGTCAGTTGCTCTGCCAGCCGGGTGATTTCCGCGCTGGCACTGGTCTCCATGGCAGGTATGCCTTCAAACAGGGATTCAAACTCGATGCGGATACCGGAGTCCGCCAGCGTACTGGTAACGCAGTGGTGTAGCTGGCTGCGCAGGTCGTCGAGTTCCATGCCGGGCAGCGGGCGCAGGTCGATATGCAGTTCGCAGTCCGGGCAAATACGGTTGGGATTGTCACCCCCATGGATATGACCGAGGTTGAGGGTCGGTACGGGTACGGCGAACAGCGGGTTCTGATGCTGTTCCTGCAGCTGTGTGCGCCACGCCAGCAGCGCACCGATCACCCTGTGCATGGCCTCGAGTGCGTTGTTTCCCAGGGACGGATCACTGGAATGACCGGAGTGGCCGTGCAGGCGGATGGCTTCCATGAAGATGCCTTTGTGCATCCTGACCGGGCGCAGGCCGGTGGGTTCACCGATAATGGCATGACGTGCATGCAGGGCATCCTGTTCGGCCAGCAGCCTGGCGCCTGCCATGCTGGTTTCCTCGTCGGCCGTCGCCAGCAGGATGACCGGTTCCCCGAGGTGGTGCGCATCAAGATCACGCAGCGCATCGATTGCCAGCGCCAGGAAGGCCTTCATGTCGGAAGTCCCGAGTCCGTAGAGCCGGTTGTCCGCCTCGGTCAGCCGGAACGGGTCATGGGTCCACTTGCCCGCGTCCCAGGGTACGGTATCGGTATGACCGGAAAGTACCAGGCCACCGGGACCCGTACCCAGCGTGGCAACCAGGTTGGCCTTGTCTGGATTTTCCGGCAGCGTGGTGATTTCGACACGGAAGCCGGTGCTCTCAAGCCAGTCGGCAAGTACGTCGATGACCCGCCGATTGCTCTGGTCAAGATCGGCGCGGGCGCTGCTGACAGAGGGCTCCCGGATGAGCGCCGCGATCATGTCCAGTAACGGTGGCAGGGTTTGGTTCATGCGATTCCCGGGTAACTTCACTCCGAGTATTACCGAAATGCGCAATACTGTCACCCGGGCACGGGCCACGGGAGCGATTACGAGGATACGACAACCAGGCGTGGTCCTGAATGGCGGGCAAATTCTTCCAGTGGGCGGGGTTGCGAGAACGCATATCCCTGGGCGAAATCGACGCCCATCTTCTTTAGTTCGTTTGCGACTTCCATGGTTTCAACGAGTTCGGCAATGGTTTCCTTGCCGAGCAAATGCGCGAGTTCGTTGATCGCTTTGACCATGGCGTGGTCAATCGGGTCCGCGGTAATGTCGCGGACAAAGATGCCATCAATTTTCAGGAAGTCCACCGGGAGCTTTTTCAGGTAGGCGAACGAAGACAGGCCGTTGCCGAAATCATCCAGTGAAAACCGGAAACCACACCCGCGCAGCGTCAGTATGAAGCTGGTGGCCGCTGTGAGATTTGCAATGGCCTCGGTCTCTGTGATCTCGAAGCAGACCTGTTGCGGGGATACGCCGGTTGTTTCCATCCGGTCAATAATGTAATTCAGCATTGCCGGATCACCAATAGACTGGCCGGACAGGTTGATGGATACCATGGGTGGCGTCCGGCCATGAGTGGATTCCAGTGCCAGCCATACCATGGCGTGCTTGATGACCCAGCGGTCTATGCTGGATACCAGGTTGTATTTTTCTGCCGCGGGCAGGAATGCAGCCGTGGGCACAATCGAACCATCGCTATCGATCATGCGCAACAGAATTTCAATGTGTTTGCCTTTATGTCCGGGACTGGCACAGGGGACAATTGGCTGATAATAAAGTGTGAAACGGTCATGCTCGAGTGCCTCCTTGAGTCGCACGACCCATTGCATCTGGCCGTATCGTTCCTGCAGGCGGCGGTCGCCAAGGTGTGCAATCTGTACCTGGTTACGCCCGGACTCCTTGGCAATATAACAGGCCGAGTCCGCGGCGCTCAGTGCCTGGGCCAGACTGGTGGTGCTGCGGTCCAGTGGTACAACCCCGATGCTGATGCCAAGCTGGAAAGTTTCCTCGCCCCAGGTAAATCTGAAATTATCAATGACGCGCAGCAGGTTGGTTGCGATTTCCACTGCCATGTCCAGCGGACAGTTTTCCAGCAACATGCCAAATTCATCGCCACCCAGGCGGCTCAGGGTGTCGCGGTTGCGAACCGAGCTGAGCAGGAGTTTTCCCAGGTGCTGGAGTAATTCATCGCCAGCGGCATGCCCGCAGGTGTCGTTGACGATCTTGAACTGGTCAAGGTCCATGTAGAGCACGGCATGGGTTGCCGACTGTGACTTTGCATGGGTTATGGCCCGGTCAACACGAACTTCGTATTCGCGGCGGTTGATCAGGCCTGTCAGCGAGTCGTGTGATGCCTGGTAATTGAGTTGTTCGTTCTTGCTGGAAACCCGCATGATGACCATGCGCACGATGAGCAGGCAGATCACGAATGCAAGAGCCGTCAGGAAAAACAGCAGGCGGCGGGTTCCCTGGTAATGTTTCCGGCTGGTTTCAAGCGCACTGCCCGAGTTCAGTTTTTCCAGTTCAACCAGCTTGTCGAGTTGCTGCAGGATAGTGTCCTGCCTGTCTTCCGCCTGTTTCATGACGGCTTTAATTCTGGACTCAGGTGCATCATTCATCAGCATTTCGGCTGCACTGTCGTTGTAGGGTTGTGCTTCCCGTGTAAGCATGGTGAGTTTTTCATGCAGGGCGCGTTCCGGTGCATCCATGCCAAGGTCTGCCAGTTGCTGTCGGGCGAGACGGTACTTGCCTGCATAACTCATGAAGCGCTGGTGCTCCTCGTCGCGCTCGAAAAAGTCCTCTGTGAGCTGCATTGTCTTGAGGCTGTTGGTGCGCAGCCTGATCGCATCACGCATTTCATGGGTCGCTGCGGTTTTCTTGTTGGTGTCTTCGACGATCCGGGCCATGCTGTCGGTTCCGGACTGCAGTTGCACCAGTGAAATGAATACCAGTGAGAACATGAGTCCGAGTATGCCAGCGAAGCCAAGACTGACGAGGATCTGGATATTGTCTTTCATGACGGGACTCTTGCTACCTCGGCGTGGTGTGCTGCATACAAGTGCTCATAAGGTAGCGCATCGGCGATCCCGGCCGCTCCTTTACCTGTCCCGTCTCCTGTCGTCCGGTCATGCCGGCACAGCAAGCGGGATACAGGTGCTTCGCCTGTATCGGCGGAATGGGGTGGTGCTTGAATGCGGCAGCAAACGCGGCCGGATATAGCCGGATAGTTCAGTGGCTAGTGCTCTATCAAGGTGATAATTACGGATTCAGCGTCCCTGTGGTGTTTCGCAGCAAGGCGCAGTGCGAAGGCATTGGCTTATTATTCCCTTGTCAAGCACTGGAACGCCGCTGCGGGACACCACAGGGACGCCCTTCGGGTTAGCTTGTCAACGTCCACGGACTGCGTTCCGCCTCTTGACAAGGGAATAGC
>JAUVNM010000133.1 GCA_030599705.1 Gammaproteobacteria bacterium | reverse complement strand
TGGGTGGCCTGGGTGGCATGATGTAAGTCATCCGGTATTTGCAGTACATAAAAAGCCCCGCTGGTGCGGGGCTTTTTTTTGGCTGGTATTCAATTGTAGGAGCGGGCTTGCCCGCGAATGCGGTTATCCCGGACATCGGATTCGCCAGCATGCCCCAGGGCAGCCTCCGGCCCAGGCCACCCTCTCGCAAGCTCACCTTGTCGGCGCAAGCGCCTCACCTTCAGCTGGCTCCTGCAATGTTTTTACCATCATTCCCCGTGTCATGAAATATTTGCCTGGGCACTTGATCCCCATTCCGGTGCCTGCCCGTCATCTTCCTCGTTTTCTTTATCTTCCATGAGGCTCAGGTTGATGCTGGCTTCCCGTTCGGCCGGCGTGTTGTTGTTCAGGTTGACCTTCACGCGCAGGTTGTTGGGCGAATCGGCATTGCGTGCTGCCTCTTCGAGGTCAATACTGCCGGCCTCGTACAGCTTGTACAGGGCATTGTCAAAGGTCTGCATGCCGAGGTTCTCGGATTTCACCATGACTTCCTTGATCTCGTGTACATCACCGCGGCGGACCATGTCCTGCACCAGCGGCGTGCCCAGCAGGATCTCGACCGCGGCGGTGCGCTTGCCATCGACAGTTTTTACCAGCCGCTGGGAAACAAAGGCGCGCAGGTTCAGCGACAGGTCCAGCAGCAGCTGATTGCGGCGGTCTTCCGGAAAGAAATTGATAATGCGGTCGAGTGCCTGGTTGGCATTATTGGCGTGCAGCGTCGAGATCGCCAGGTGGCCGGTTTCGGCAAAGGCGATGGCATGCTCCATGGTTTCGCGGTCACGGATCTCGCCGATCAGGATCACATCCGGCGCCTGGCGCAGGGTGTTCTTGAGTGCATCCTCATAACTGTCGGTATCCATGCCGATCTCGCGCTGGTTGACGATCGACTTTTTGTGGCTGTGTACGAATTCCACCGGGTCCTCGATGGTGATGATGTGCCCGGCACTGTTGGTATTGCGGTAATCGATCAGTGATGCCAGCGAGGTGGACTTGCCGGAGCCGGTGGCGCCGACAAACAGCACCAGCCCGCGTTGCGCCATAATGACCTCGGTCAGTATCTCGGGCAGGCCAAGGTCTTCCCAGGCAGGAATGTCGGTCTTGATGTTGCGGATGACCATGGAAATGCTGTTGCGTTGCTTGAAGATATTGACGCGGAAACGTCCGATGCCCTGTTCCGAGATGGCCAGGTTCATCTCCGGTTTTTTCTCGAATTCGGCAATCTGTTCGTCGTCCATTACCGACCAGGCAACGGTCTTGACCTGGTCCGCGGTCAGCCGGCTGTCCTCGAGCGCAGTCAGGGTGCCGTTGATCTTTGCGCTGATGGGGGCCCCGGTGCTCAGGTAGATATCCGAAGCGTCCTGGTCAACCATGATTTTTAGATATGACTTGAAGTCCATATTTTTTTCCGTCCGGGGTAATTTTCCATGAATCAGTGTGTCGACAGCCCGGGAGCTTATCTTGAGTCTGTTGGCCGAATGAATTCGGCCCTACACGCTCAAAATTCATTTGGTAGGGTCGAATTCATTCGACCAGCGACGTTTCATCTGCTCACCGGGTTCAGTGCTTCACCTTTCGGCACATACCTTTTAAGCTCCGGGTATGGTTGGTTATGCGCAATCGCCGATGGCCATCAATCGGCATCAGGCACCCGGGCTGCCAGCGGAGCTGCGCGAGTCGCTGGCAGATTCCTGGGAGGCATTTGCCGTGGCCGCCGCGGAAGCGCAGTTTCCGCTCCCCAAAGACCCCGATTTTGTCGCTAGCCTGTTGCGGGTCTGGGCGTGCAGCGAGTTTGTCGAGACGGCCTGTGTGCGCGACCCGGCCCTGCTGTATGACCTGCTTGCCGCAGGCGATCTGCTCGCTGATTACCGGGCCGGCGAGTATGCCGGCAAGCTCCGGCGGCACCTGAATGGCATCGACGACGAAATAATCCTTGGAGATGTCCTGCGCGATTTCAGGTTGCGCGAGATGCTGCGGATTGCCTGGCGCGATCTCGCCGGGTGGGCCGGTCTTGACGAGGTGCTGGGTGACCTGTCGGCGCTGGCGGATGCCTGTGTGGCCGGTGCGCTGGAACGGCTCAGTGAATCGGCGCTGCAGTCGCTGGGCCGCCCGGGCCGTAAACTGACTCCGTCACTGGTCGTCCTGGGGATGGGCAAGCTCGGGGCGCGCGAGCTGAACTTTTCTTCGGATATCGATTTGATCTTTGCCTACCCGGATGCTGCCGGCACGTGGCCGAAACAAGCCGGCAGTGAAGAGGAATTTTACCAGCAGATCGGTCAACGGCTGATCCATGCCCTCGATACTACGACGGATCACGGCTTCGTCTACCGGGTGGACATGCGGCTGCGTCCCTACGGTGACAGTGGGCCGCTGGTCGCCAACTTTGATGCCATGGCGGATTACTACCAGTTACAGGGGCGTGAATGGGAGCGCTACGCGATGATCAAGGCGCGCCCCGTGGCTGGCCCGAAGCGTGCGGCGCAGCGTCTGATGAAGTTGCTGCAACCGTTTGTCTACCGGCGCTACCTGGATTTCGGGGCGTTCGACTCGCTGCGCAACCTGAAGGAACAGATTGTGCGTGAAGTGGAACGCAAGGGCATGCAGGACAACATCAAGCTCGGGCCCGGCGGCATCCGGGAAATCGAGTTTATTGTGCAGGCCTTTCAGCTGGTGCGCGGCGGCCGCCAGGTGCTGCTGCAGCAGCGTGGCGTGCTGGCGGTGCTCGATGCGCTGGCGGCACTGGGTTATCTGCCGGCCCATGTGACCCTGCAGCTGGCGGAGGCCTACGTGTTCCTGCGGCGTGTCGAGAACCGCCTGCAGGCCTGGGCCGACCAGCAGGTGCACGAGCTGCCGGAAGACAACCTCGGCCGTGCACGCCTGGCCTACGCCATGGGATTTGCTGACTGGGACCGCTTTGCGAAGCAGCTGGGCACATACCGGCAACGGGTGCAGGAACATTTCGAACAGGTTTTTGCAGATCCGGAGAAACGCACGCCGGGTGCGGACAGTGACACGGCCGCCGGGCTCGATTTGGTCTGGAACGATCTGCTGGACGGCCCGGAGGCCACTGCGGCATTGACGGCCGCCGGTTATGACGAGGCAGACGCGACACTGGCCTGGCTGACCGGTTTCCGGCAAGGTCCGGTCACCCGGTTTCTCGGTGATGTTGGCCGGCAGCGCCTGGACCAGCTTATGCCGGTATTGCTTGGCGCCGCCGCATCCCGGCCGCAGTCATTGCTGACACTCAAGCGGGTCGGTGAACTGCTCGAGGCCATTGCCGGCCGTACGACCTACCTGTCCCTGCTGGTCGAAAGTCCCATCGCGCTGACACAACTGGTACAGCTGTGTTCCACCAGTGCCTGGGCCGCATCCCAGCTTGCCCAGTCCCCGATTCTGCTGGATGAACTGCTCGATCCAAGGACCCTGTACAGCCCGCTCGACACGGCGGGTCTCAAGGGGGTGCTGGAATTGCGGCTGGCCGGGATTGCACTGGATGACCTGGAACAGCAGATGGACCGGCTGCGCCAGTTCCGGCAGGCCGCGGTGCTGCACGTGGCCGCCACCGATATCGTTTCGGAGATGCCCGTCACCGCTGTGGCAGAGCATCTCACGGAGATCGCCGAGGTGGTCCTCGAAAATGTTTTGCAGCTGGCCTGGAACCATCTGGTGGAACGCCATGGCGAACCTTGCTACCTGCTGCGTGGCAAGCAGCGCAAGGCGGGATTCGGCATCCTTGGCTATGGGAAACTGGGTGGCCGGGAACTGGGATACGGGTCCGACCTGGACCTGGTGTTCCTGCATGACAGCGCCGGTAACGAACAGCACACCAGCGGCCCGCAGGTGCTGGATAACCATGAATTCTTTACCCGGTTAAGCCAGCGCATCATTCATATCATGAACACGTTTACCGCCGCCGGGATCCTGTACGAGGTCGATGCGCGTCTGCGTCCGGACGGTGCCTCGGGTCTGCTGGTCAGCAGCCTGGATGCCTTCGCCGATTACCAGCGGCGCAGTGCCTGGACCTGGGAAAGCCAGGCCCTGGTACGGGCGCGGCTGGTTGCCGGTGATGCGGAGATCGGGCGTCACTTCGAGCGGGTCCGCTCCGGTGTCCTGGCACGGCCCCGTACTGCCGGAAAACTTGCGGAGGAAGTGTGTGAAATGCGCCAGCGGATGCGCGCGGAGCTGGACCGTTCCGGCAGTGACCGCTTCGATCTGAAACACGGGCGGGGCGGTATCGTTGACATTGAATTTATGGTTCAATGGGGCGTACTGCTCTGGGCCAACAAGCATTCGGAGCTTCTCAGGTATACGGATAATCTGAACCTGCTGGAAGCCTTCTCGAAGGCGGGCCTGATGACCGGCGCTGAGGTGGCGGGATTGACCGCGGCCTATTGCGACATCCGCAGCCGTATTAATCACCTGACCCTGCAGGAAGAACCACCGGTGGTTGACCGGGACGAGTTTGCCTCGCTGCGGGAGACTGTGGCCGGTGTCTGGGACAAGTACCCGGGGCAGGGTGAACAATAAACAGGCGGGCCAGATTCAGGCAGCAATAACAGTTTCAGGAGACGGCAGCATGTCGATGGCGGATCGTGACGGCGTTATCTGGATGGATGGCGAACTGGTGCCCTGGCGCGAGGCACAGGTCCATGTGCTGACCCATACCCTGCACTACGGCATGGGCGTGTTCGAGGGCGTGCGTGCCTACAAGGCGGAACAGGGAACCGCGATCTTCCGCCTGCAGGACCACACCCGCCGCCTGTTTGGTTCGGCCCATATCATGAAGATGCCGGTGCCTTATGACCGCGATGCAATCAATGCCGCCCAGCAGACCGTGGTGCGCGAGAACCAACTGGAATCGGCCTATATCCGCCCGATGTGTTTCTATGGCGCGGAAGGCATGGGGCTGCGCGCCGACAATCTCAAGGTGCATACCATGGTCGCGGCCTGGGAATGGGGTGCCTACCTGGGTGCGGAGAACATGGAAAACGGGATTCGTGTCCGGACCTCCTCGTTTACGCGTCATCATGTCAACATCACCATGTGCAAGGCCAAGGCCAACGGCAATTACATCAACTCGATGCTGGCGCTGAACGAGGCCCTGACCTGCGGTTATGACGAGGCCATGCTGCTGGACGTCGACGGGTTCGTGGCCGAGGGCAGTGGCGAAAATATCTTTATTGTGCGTGATGGCATCCTCTATACGCCGGACCTGACTTCGGCGCTGGAAGGGATAACGCGCGCTACCATCATTACCCTGGCGCAGGCGCAAGGCCTTGAAATCAGGGAGAAGCGCATTACCCGTGACGAGGTGTACCTGGCAGATGAAGCCTTCTTTACCGGCACCGCGGCCGAGGTCATCCCGATTCGGGAAGTCGATGACCGCGCCATCGGTAACGGCGGCCGCGGACCGGTGACCGAACGCCTGCAGTCACAGTATTTCGACGTCGTGCATGGCCGCCTGGACGGCTACGAAGACTGGCTGACCGTCGTGTAGACAGCTCTTGTGGATTAAAGACGCAGGTTGGGCTGAACGAAGTGAAGCCCAACAAGGTCGTGGCGTTGGGCTTCGTAAACTCAGCCCAACCTACAATACTTCCTCATAGCACCTTGATCACTTATTCCCAGTGTATTTACATTTACAAATAGCGGTCCTGATGTGCTT
>JAUVNM010000194.1 GCA_030599705.1 Gammaproteobacteria bacterium | reverse complement strand
GAGTTATGCTGTTCGCGAGCAAGCTCGCTCCTACAGTGGATTTTTGCTTGGTCCTGAGCCCACGCTGGCAGGACCGTGCATAAACAGCATACATGTTTATTTACGCGTCGATTCGCTATCGATTTCGGGCTTTTCTTCCCTGGTAATTGGCTCGACGACGGCAAGTGGCGGGGTGCTGTCGGCTGCCGGGGTCTGCTCCCCCGATGGATCGGTAAAGGTGTCATTCAGGGTCTGCACGTATTCGTTGGCCTCGGCAATGCACCGCTGCAGGCGCTTACGGGTGCGGCTGCCCCATCCTACCGGGCGGGTCCGGAAGATGCTGTGCCAGGCGCGGGTGTTGACGCTAAAGGCCTGGCTCATGCATTCGCGGTCCAGTCCCGGCCCATAGTGTTTGCCGATCTGTTTTTTCACGCGACCGGCGGCAAGCTCCCTTACCCGGAAATGCAGCCAGGCATAGGCGCCGGCCAGTACCCCGAGCGCAACCAGCATCGAGGTAATATCCCCGGCAGAGCCCTGCCACCATCCCGGCCTAGTAACCTGCCAGCCATCCCGGAAACCCAGCAGGCTGGAGACCGGCAGTGCCACCAGCATCAGGCCCGCCAGGATCACGGCATCCCCGCCCAGTACCAGTTTCCGCCAGTGCGTCTTGTAGGCGCCCAGTCGTGGCACCAGGCTGTCTTCGATATGCCGCGCCAGTTTCTCCAGCGACCCGGTAATCCGATAGGCGCGGTCCACGCCGACCCTCTGGATGCGCTCATTGATCTCGGCGAGATCATGGTCACGCTTCGCCTCATAGCGCTTTCTCAGCCCCGCGTCCTCGATCGGCACCGCCACGTCCGGATTGTAAATGCAGTAAAAACGGCCGGCGGTCAGGCCTTCCTGTGCCAGGGCGCGTTGCCAGGCGCCGACCACCGCCTCCGGGTTGTCCTCGCGCGCCGTGGTATCCATCTGGTTCAGGATATAGACAAACTTGGTGGCATCCGGGCGCCGGATGGTATCGCCCACCAGGTGTGAGAGCGTGTCACGCATGGCGCCCGGCTCCGGGTGCCGTGCATCGAAAAACACCAGCACCAGGTCGGACAGGTCAACGATATGGTTGGTCAGCCGCAGCGTGGCCGTGCGTTGGGAGTCTGCATCAAATCCCGGCGAATCAATAAGGATGCGGCCGCGCAGTTTTTCGCTGTGCGCGGTCTTCAACTGCAGGTAGGTGTCGACGCGGCGCCCTTCCCCGCTGGCGACCTTCTCGAGTTCATTGCTGATCTGGTAAAACGGAAACCGGGGATCGGCATCCAGCGCCAGCCCCGGCAGGGATTGCGAAGGATGCTCGCCGCCATAACAGATGACAGTGAATTTATCGTCGACGGCCTGGTTGCCGGTCTGCTGCAGCGTCGAACCCAGGTAATGATTGATGAAGGTGGACTTGCCGGCAGAAAAGGTGCCCAGCACGGAAATCATGGGCCACCAGGAAATCCGGGTGGCAAACGACTGTTCGGAATTCAGCAGCCCGAGGGAACGCCCGACCTGGTCCAGTTGCCGGTAACTGTTGACGGCGCCAACCAGTACCGGGTTTTCCTTGCTGAGATGCTGCTCGAGATTCTTGAGTCGCTGCCTGATGTTTTTTCCTGCGCCGGACATCATTAGCCTCGTATTTTATCCTGTTATTTCGGTTGGTTTATTAACAACCGGCATACTAGAGCGCCGCGATCAAAATGGCATCATCCCGCCCATCACATTCATGGGACCGGTTACGTTATGCATATTATGGTTCATATTCCGCATATCATGATGCATCTGGTACATCGGCACCGTCATCACACCCATGGAGTCATTGATGTTGCCCATTTTCACCAGCATGTTCCGCATGGTATCCGAGTTATCTTCAAACTCGGTGGCAATCGTTGACAGATTGTTCGAAATATAGGCAACGTTCCCCGATACGGCCCCCATATTGGCTGCGACGTCCTGCATGGAAACTACAACGGTTTCCATGCTGTGGGCCAACCGGTTTACATCGGTTGTGAGTGTGTAGATAAGGAAAAAACCGTACGCCGCGAGGAGGATGAAGGCCAGTAACGATGGATACACAACCAGTTCCCAGCGGCGTGCGCTGGCCTCGAAGGTCCTGGAGAACTTGTCGAGGCAACTGGTCATGGACTGGTCCATGTCCACATCGGCCTGGAGATTGGCTGTATTGGTACTATTTCCTTTATTATCAGTCACTTGTCATCTCATTGCGGGGTCCGCTGACAGGTAAACCAGTATACGGATACCCGCATGATTTGCTATAGACCTTCGGTTACATCGCCCTTCTAGAAATCACCTGCGGCTCCACGCTTCATAATGTCGAGCATTATATCCTTGACGGCATTCGCTTCCTCGTATAACTCCTCAGGAAGTTTTGACCCGCCATGGATCATCATGTCCATGTTCAGCGTATAGATCCAGAGTTTGCCTTCCGCATCCTCGATCAATGATATCCGGCACGGCAGATAAGCGGAAAAGGCAGCCGAATACTCAAACATCATGTCCGCCGTCAATGGATTGCAAAACATGTATATTTTCAGAAAGCGTTGCTCCTTCCCGGTCATGTTGGCCACCTGTTCCGAGAGTGGCAGTTCGCCAACATTCTTGATGTTGTGCTCATTGGCCACGAAACGCATGGTTTCTTCCACTTCTTCCCAACCCAGGCCCTCTTCGACGGGAAACTTCCAGACTGTTGCCTCTGCTGCATTTCCGGTTGCCAGCAAGGACTTGGTCATATCCATGTAGACTTCCGCTGCCTTGGGGTCGAAAGACTTGAGATTGCCGAGGTCTTTCATATTCTGTAATCCGAAATCATAGCTAACCATCAGCCAGATCAGTCCGGCTACTACCGCCAGCCCGGTAAGTGCCAGCAGATTCCAAAGTAATTTAAACATGATAATCTCCTTTTCCGTTATTCACTGTTACCTGCCTGTATCACTGGCCGCATTGATCAAAGCTTCCAGTTCATCGGCCTGGCTGCCATTCAACCCCCTGATAACCTCGACGAGCATTCCTGCCTGCTGGATATGTCCCGACTGAACGAGCCTCTTGCCGGCATTGAAATAGGCCTCTGCTGCCTGTTCCCAGTCTCCCCGGGTAAAATACATATTCCCGAGTTCACCATAGCCGTCCGGATTATCCGGCTCCAGTGCAATCAGGTCACGGTACTTCGTTTCTGCCTCTGCATAGTTATGCTTCCAGAAGGACTCACGGGCCGTGGCAAGCAACTGGTATGGCATGCCTGTACCCTCAGGCACAGCTGGTGATGTTGTCCCGGCAGCAGCTGTTGCCGGTATGGAAGGTTCGATTTCCACGGCAGGCCCACTTTCCTCGCCACTCACGGTCTCCTGCGGTTTACTGTCTGTTGCAGACTCCGGTTCACCTGCCGCATCCGCTGTTACTGCGGGCACTGCTTCAGGTACTTCCCGGGGTGCGGGCACATCAATGGATACCTCCGGTTCAATCGGCATGTCTTCCGCCGGCACGGGGGTATCCTGCTGCAGCGTTTCAACGGCGGCCACTGGGGGAGCGGATGGTTCACTGGCATCAACCATTGCTGCCGGTTCCTCAGCGGCTGTTTCTGCCGGTGGTTCCTCAGGAGTTTCCGGTTCGATTGCCGCTGCTGGCTCCGTAGCAGTGTCAGCCAGACCCTGTTCACGGGTCGCCAGCGGACCCTCGCCGGCCGGGGCCGGCGCAGTCGTCACTACGGCCGGTTCCGGGGCCCGTTCAGGTTCCGGAGCCGGTTCCTCACGGCGAGCATCTGCTGTCGCCTCCTTACTCCCGGTCTGTGCCGGAGTATCGGGATACAGGAAGGCCGGCAATTCCATACCGGGAAACAAGTCGCCGCGGTATATATAACCGACTGCCAGTATTGCCACGATAGCGAGGGCAAAACCGTGACTGAGAATTCGTGCAAGAAGATTCATTATGCTGACTCCGACCTGGTATTTACTCTGGATTGACCTGAAGCATTCGGATACAAGGCCGTTGCAAGGGCGCTGAATTCCTCTGCGGCCTTGCTTTTTGGCCACATTTCAAAAACAGTCAGACCTTCACTCAACGAACGCCGGAATCCCGTTCGCATCCGCAGACGCTGGGGCAGTACCATATCGATACCCGGCAGCATGCGCAATGCCGCTTCTGTTTCATGGGTTTCACGTATCGATTTATTGGTATCTGCCCGATTGACAAAAGCCAGTGTCTGCTGGTTTCCGTTGACTTTCATGGCCTCGGTATCCGGACCGATAATATGCAGAAACCGCTGGGTAGCCCAGACATCCGTCTGGCTTGGTGGTACCGGGACCAGAATCCGGTCTGCGGCCGTGATGGCTTCCTTCATCGCCGCCATGTTCGCTGCACCGACATCGATGAGTACTTCCCTGTCACCGTGTGAGAGCAGCTGGTCTTTCAGGACCGCGCGCACGGAATGTATCTCAATATCCGGTTTGATGCCGATTTCCTTGCGCAGCATGGCCAGATCGCTGAATGTGCATTGCGGGTCCAGATCATAGCCAATGACCGGGCGTTTGTTACTTTC
>JAUVNM010000041.1 GCA_030599705.1 Gammaproteobacteria bacterium | reverse complement strand
GTTAATGGCGCGCAGGTTCTTCCCGAGGTCACCGCCAAACTCGGTTTCCAGGTATTCCAGAAACGCGTCACGCAGGTCCGGGTGCTGCAGGGCATACTCCACGGTGGCCTGCAGGTAACCCAGCTTGTTGCCGCAGTCGTAGCGTTTTCCTTCGAAGCGATAAGCCAGGACCTTCTGTTCCCCCAGCAAGCACTCGATGGCATCAGTCAGCTGGATTTCGCCGCCGGCGCCGCGCGGGATGTTCTCGAGATGGTCGAAGATCTCCGGTGTCAGAATGTAACGCCCGACAACGGCGAGGTTGGAGCGGGCATCCGCCGGCGCCGGTTTTTCCACGATGTTTCTGACCAGGGTAATACGTCCGTTGGACTCTTCCGGATCGACAATGCCATACTTGTCGGTATCCTCCGACGGCACTTCCTCGACACCGAGGATACTGCAGTTTCGATCATTGAAGACCGAGATCATCTGCCCCAGGACGCTGTTACCACCGCAGTTAATCAGATCGTCTGCGAGTATCACCGCAAAGGGCTCATCGCCGATAACCGGTTGTGCGCACAGCACTGCGTGCCCCAGCCCCAGCGCTTCCGGCTGCCTGATATACATACAGGTCACCTCGGCCGGGACCACTTCCTGCACAATCTTCAGCAGCTCATGCTTGCCCTTCTTTTCGAGTTCGGATTCCAGTTCGTAGTTCTTGTCAAAATGGTCCTCAATGGCCCGCTTGCTGCTGCTGGTCACAAAGACCAGCTCATGGATACCCGCGCGTACCGCCTCTTCCGCGGCATACTGAATCAGCGGCTTGTCGACCACCGGCAGCATTTCCTTTGGATTGGCCTTGGTTGCCGGGAGGAATCGCGTGCCCAGACCAGCGACGGGAAACACGGCTTTCTTGATGGCTTTACTCATATCAGTCCCTTTTTTCAATTTTTCTGGACGCGGTCATACACATCCTCGAAACGTACAATGTCATCTTCACCCAGGTAACTGCCAGACTGGATCTCGATGACTTCCAATAAGATATTTCCCGGATTCTCGAGACGATGTTTCTCGCCGATCGGGATATAGGTCGACTCGTTCTCTTGCAGGTCGAACACATTGTCGCCACAGGTTACCCGCGCTGTACCCTTCACGACCACCCAGTGCTCGGCACGATGATGATGCATTTGCAGGGACAGTTGTGCCCCCGGCTTGACGGTCAGGCGCTTGACCTGGAAGCCCGAACCAGCATCGATTCCTTCAAACGAGCCCCAGGGGCGATACACCCGGCGATGGACCTTGTGCTCATCGCGGCCCGACGCCTTCAGCTGGCTGACGATATGCTTGACATCCTGCGCCTTGTCCTTGCCCGCCACCAGCACGGCATCCGCCGTTTCCACGACGATAACACCCTCAATTCCCACGGTGGCAAGACAGCGGTGCTGGGCGAAGAGAAAGGAATTGTGCGTATCCCTGGCGATCACATCGCCCTGGATGACATTCCCGTCATCATCACGCGGACAGACATTCCACAATGATGACCAGGCACCGACATCCGACCAGCCGGCAGCAAACGGCACCACGGCGGCCTGCCGGGTTTTTTCCATGACCGCGTAATCAATGGAATCGGAGGGGCATTGCATGAATGTCTCGCGACTGACCCGGAAGAAGTCACTGTCTTCAGCACTGCCGTCCATACACTTGCGGCAGCATTCGAGGATGTCAGGCCGATGCGTGGCGATCTCCTCCAGCCAGCGGCCGGTGCGCATCAGGAAGATGCCGCTGTTCCAGTAGTAATCGCCTTCCTTTATATATTGCTCCGCGGTGGCGAGGTCCGGCTTTTCGACAAAGCGGGCCACCTGGTAGGCATCACTGCCGTTGACAGCAGCATCGCGTTTTATATATCCGTAACCGATTTCCGGCGCATCCGGAACCACGCCGAACGTCACCAGGCTACCCGCCCCGGCCGGCCCGAGCCCCCTGCCGACTGCCTTGACGAATTCCGGCCGGTCCGTGATGACATGATCGGCGGGCATAACCACCATCATGGAATCCGGATCGCGGGCATCGAGATACAGGGCCGCGAGTGTCAGCGCCGGGGCCGTATTGCGGCCTTCCGGTTCCAGGATAATCGCCGTGGGACGTTTGCCGAGTTGTGCCACCTGTTCGGCAACCAGGAAACGGTGCTCCTCGTTGCACACGTAAATGGCAGCGCCGAGTTCAGGCAGCCCATCCAGCCGCAGGGCGGTTTCCTGCAACAGGGTCCGGTCGGACGTCAGGGGCAGCAACGGCTTGGGATAATGCTCCCTGGATAACGGCCAGAGGCGTGAGCCAGAACCGCCTGAAAGGATAACCGGATAGAGCTTCATTACATCGTTCCGTGCTGATTGTCATACTGCGCCGCGAACGGAGCATTGTTGTCCCATTTATCGGCAATTTCCACGAATAATTGAATATCGCACAACCGCAAGCCGCCATACAGCAGAAATATAAGCCAGAATGACAGATAGTGTAACTATCTTGATGGTTTTACTGGATCTCCCCCGTGTAGGGCCGAATTCATTCGGCCGAATGAATTCGGCCCTACAATGGGGAAAAAAGGGCGTCCCAACGGGGCGCCCTTCCACGGTCAAGACAGGAAATGCCGGGCTAGTGTGCCGGCGCACCAACGGTCAGCGCATCGCGATTGTTTTCAACCGTATTCATGCCGATGCCTTTGACACTCGCCAGTTCGTCAACACTGACAAACGGGCCGTTAGTCTGCCGATACTCGACAATTGCCTGCGCCTTGCGTTCACCGACACCGTTAATGGCGCTGGCGAGCGTTCCGGCATCTGCGGTGTTGATGTCGACCTGGCCGGCATATACCTGCATCGAGACGGCAAGCAACATCGAGAACACGAACAACATGGATCTGAAAATTGACATAGCGTAACTCCTTTCTGTTATAGACCATCCTTGGGTTAACCAGGCAGGGGCCGGTACATCATGGCAGCATTCGCGAACGCAAAACATACCGACCTGCCACAAGCCACAGAATACAGTAACGGCGTGTCAGCTCAATGCGGCCAGTTCTGAATGGATTGTCAGCAAAACAGCAGACGGGTCGTCAGCCTGCGTCACCGGGCGCCCGATGACAAGGTAGTTCGAACCGTTGCGGATGGCGTCGGCGGGTGTCATTACGCGCCGCTGATCGTCCGGCGCGCTGCCCGCGGGACGGATGCCCGGGGTCACCAGCCGGAAGTCTTTCCCGAGACGCTTCCTGAGCACAGCCGTTTCACGCGAGGAACACACCACGCCGTCAAGTCCGCAGTCACTGGCCAGCGTCGCCAGTTGCAGGACATGCTGTTCCGGTGTCCCGCCAAGACCGATGGACTCCAGGTCGGAGGCATCCATGCTGGTCAGTATGGTCACAGCCACAAGTAGCGGGGGCTTTGCCGCGGCAGCAACCGCCTCGGCCGCGGCCTCAAGCATGCGTCTCCCACCCAGGGCATGTACGTTCAGCATCCAGACATCCAGTCCGGCCGCGGCACGGCAGGCCTTTGCCACCGTGTTGGGAATGTCGTGGTACTTGAGGTCAAGAAACACATCGAATCCCTGTTCTGCCAGGCGGCGCAACAAGTCCGGCCCGGCACTGGTAAACAGTTCCTTGCCCACCTTGAGTCGGCATAGTTCAGGACTGACGCGGCCGACAAATTCCATCGCGGAGCCGGCGTTCGCATAGTCCAGCGCCACAATAATACGTGCCCCCGGATGTTGTGTGTCACTCATTCAGTCGCCCTCGATGCCGTGAACGGGCCTGACCGTATCCCACAGCCGGCAAGCAGGGCATTGCCAGTGCAGCGTCTTTCCGGAGAACCCGCATTCATGGCAGGTATAGGCCGGCCGGTCCTGCTGCAGCCGGTCTACCAGCTGTGTTACCAGGCTGACCAACTCCCGGTCCTCCACCGCATCCGGGAAACTGCCGGTTTCCACGAGGCGGGCAAGACCGCGCACCGATATGCGTCTGGCAAGTTGTTCCCGGAGAAACACTGCAGCTTCCGTTTCGCCGTGCTCGCGGGCCAGCAGATCCGTCAGAACCAGTACCGGTGAAATCCCTTCATAGTGCGTGAGAATGTCCCGCAAATAATCAATCAACCGGTCATTGGTACCCAGCCTGGCGTGACAGTCTACCATCGGGTCGAGGACCTGCGGCAAGCGCTCGATATCCTGACTTTCGACCTGCCGGTAGCACACCAGAGCCGCTTTAAAATTTCCTGCTTCGCGCTCCATATCGCCAAGCAGAATACTGGCGCGCGCGCACTCACGGTCCTGCAAAAACGCCTGCTGCAAGTACTCGCGTGCGCCCCGCGTATTGCCATTCGCACGCTCCGTTTCCGCCATCTCGCAACAGTAATGTGCAATGATGCTGTTGGCCGACACATCACCGGCATCACCTGTCTTGCCGGCAATACGGATGGCCTTGTCCCAGTCGCGCTCCTGCTGGTAGATTTCGAGTAACAGCGGCAGTACCCGTTGCTCGTACGCCTTGTTCCCGGCAAGTTCCAGAAACAGTTGCTCGGCACGATCCAGCATGCCGGAACGCTGAAAGTCATGTCCCAGCTCCAGCAAGGCACCGGTTCTCTGTGCCGCGTCAATGGACTCGCGGCCGACCAGTTCCTGGTGAAGCCGAATGGCACGATCCGTTTCACCGCGTTTCCGAAACTCGATGCCCAGCTTGAGAAGCTGATCTGCAAGTACCAGGTGTGTGTCCGGTGTTACAGCGGTCTGCTCCAGCAACCGCGCGAATACATCGATGGCCTTGTCCGGTTCTTCATGGAGGAGAAAATTGAGTCCGCTGAGGTAATCACGGCTGAGGGCTGTAGCCGGGGCAACGGTCTGCCGGTTGCGCATCCAGATCGCGGCAGACCAGCCACCGAGCACGGCAACTGGCAGCAGCAGCCAGGTCAGGTCCTGCATGGTGTGAACAGCATGAAATGCAGCACCGGGCAGGAACCCCGGCACCACCCCGGCGTGCGTCCGGACAGTCGGGCTGGCACGATTGCAGACAGCCCGCAGCCCACTCTGCGGGTTAGACGTCCCTGTTTAGCAGAAAATGACTGTTGACCCGCTCGCGCAGTTCCTTGCCAGGCTTGAAATGCGGTACATGCTTGGCCGCGAGTGCAACCGAATCACCGGTCTTCGGGTTCCTGCCGATACGTGGCGGCCGGTAATGCAGTGAGAAACTGCCAAACCCCCTTATCTCGATGCGTTGTCCTGTCGCAAGCGCCAGGCTCATTTGCTCGAGCAGGCTCTTGACGGCAAGCTCCACGTCCTTGTGATTCAGGTGACTGTTTTTCGTCGCCAGAATTTCAATTAGTTCAGACTTTGTCATTATCTCCACCTTCCTGGAACTGCGATTCCAGACAGTATTTCAGCAGCTAATCATCCCCGTTCATTTGCCGCTTGAGCACATCCCCAAGATTTGTTGTTGCTTCCACGCTCTCTGACCCGTAGTCCTGCAGCATGGCGGCTTCATCTTCCGTATCCTTGGCTTTAATGGACAGGCTGATGGTATGGTTCTTGCGATCGACTCCCATAAACTTGGCCTCGATCTTATCGCCGGCATTCAGCATGGTACGCGCATCCTCGATACGGTCGCGCGACAACTCGGATGCACGCAAAATGCCCATCACGCCATCGCCGAGATCAATAATGGCGGCCTTGGCATCCACTTCCTTCACTACCCCCTTCACGAAACTACCCTTGCTGTGTTCCGCGACGAAGTTCGAATACGGGTCCTTCTCGAGCTGCTTGACGCCCAGGGAAATTCGTTCACGCTCCGGGTCAACCGAGAGCACGACCGCCTCGATCTCATCACCCTTGGAGTAATTCCGCACGGCTTCCTCGCCCGGCTCGCTCCAGGAGATGTCCGAAAGATGGATCAGCCCGTCGATCTCGCCTGCCAGCCCGATGAATATACCGAAGTCGGTAATTGACTTGATGGTGCCCTTGACGTGGTCGCCCTTGTTGCACGTGGTAGCGAACTCGTCCCACGGATTCGGAAAACACTGTTTGATGCCCAGCGAAATGCGGCGGCGTTCCTCGTCAATGTCCAGCACGGTGACTTCCACTTCCTGCCCGATATGCACGACCTTGGCAGGGTTGATGTTCTTGTTGGTCCAGTCCATCTCGGAAACATGCACCAGGCCTTCAACCCCCTCCTCGATCTCGACGAAGCAACCGTAGTCCGCAATATTTGTTACCTTGCCGAACAGGCGGGAGCTGGACGGATAGCGCCGTGCCAGGTCGGCCCACGGATCGGTCCCGAGCTGCTTCATGCCAAGTGATACACGGTTACGCTCACGATCGAACTTGAGCACCTTGACATCAATTTCGTCTCCGACGTTTACGATCTCGGATGGATGCTTGACACGTTTCCACGCCATATCGGTGATGTGCAGCAGACCATCAATACCGCCAAGATCAACGAACACACCGTAGTCGGTAAGGTTTTTGACAATACCCTTGACGACAATACCTTCCTGCAGGCTTTCCAGCAGGGCTTCGCGTTCCGCGCTGAATTCGGTTTCTACAACTGCGCGGCGTGACACGACAACGTTGTTGCGACGCTTGTCCAGCTTGATGACCTTGAATTCGAGTTCTTTGCCTTCAAGGTAGCCGGGGTCCCGCACCGGTCGGACATCAACCAGTGAACCCGGCAGGAAGGCACGGATCTCGTCGATATCAACGGTGAAGCCACCCTTGACCTTGCCACTGATGGTTCCCTTGACGATCTCTTCCTTCTCGAACGATTCCTCGAGGCGTCGCCAGACCTGATCACGTTTCGCCTTTTCCCTGGACAGGCGGGTTTCACCAAAACCGTCTTCAATGGCTTCCAGTGAAACTTCCACTTCATCGCCGACTACAACTTCCAGCTCACCCTGTGCATTCCTGAACTCGACAATCGGGATAACGCCTTCGGATTTAAGTCCCGCGTTGACAACCACGGTGTCGGACTGAATAT
This sequence comes from Gammaproteobacteria bacterium, assembly GCA_030599705.1. GTDB lineage: Bacteria > Pseudomonadota > Gammaproteobacteria > UBA9214 > UBA9214 > SZUA-186. The sequence goes on along the minus strand of JAUVNM010000041.1, from coordinate 2,268 downwards.
CAACAACGGTGCCGGTTATCACAGCGCCCCTGCGTAATTCCTGATTTACAAGGCTTTCTTCAAATAGTTCAGCAAAACTCTCGGTCATGGGATTGGTTTGTCCTGCGAACGCCCAACGGCGCGTTCACTTTTCAATAACCACAATATCTGGCGATATGGCGGGTCAGGTTAAAAGACATCCAGCAGCAGCCAACTGGATACGAAGCGCGGTATTATACGTGTATCTAACTAATTGTATACGAATTTTTCAAAAAATCGAGCTTGCATGGGCGAGCACCAGGGCAACCGTTTCCTCCACATCCAGGCTGCTGTTATCCAGCAGGTGGGCATCCACCGCGGGCACCAGCGGGGAGGCGGCGCGTGAGCGGTCCCGTTCATCACGCGCCTTGACCTCGCCCACGACCGACTCCAGCGTAACTTCTTTTCCTATATTTTTCAATTGGTTATATCGTCTAATGGCGCGCTCCGCGGGGTTGGCCGTGAGAAAAATCTTGAGGTCGGCATCCGGGAACACCACCGTGCCCATATCGCGCCCGTCGGCGACCAGCCCGGGCAGCTGGCGGTAACGCCGCTGCCAGGCCAGCAGGGCAGCCCGTACCGCTGGCAGGGCCGCGATCCTGGAGGCCGCGTTTCCCAATTGCTCGGTACGCAGCTCCGTTGTCACCGGCACGCCATCCAGCAGCACGCGCTCCTCACCGGCAGCCGAAAACCCGAATTCACCGTGGATCCGGCCGGCCAGCGCGACCAGGCCGTCCACATCATCGAGCGCTATCCCGTCACGCGCTGCGGCACAGGCCAGCAGGCGATAGAGCGCCCCGCTGTCGAGGTAATGCCAGCCCAGCTGCTCCGCGAGACGCTGGCTGATGGTTCCCTTGCCGGAACCACTCGGACCATCCAGCGTGATGACCGGGACCTGCACAGTGCGCCCTATGGGCTACCCGATACAATTGAAAGACCGGCTTGTGCCGCCACTTCGACAAAACCGGGAAACGAGGTGCTGACGTTGTCGCAATCACTTATCTCAATCTCTCCCTGCGCGCGCAACCCCGCCATGGCAAAGGCCATGGCAATACGGTGATCGCCATGGCTGTCGATACGCCCGGCTGTCAGGCGGCCGCCCTCGATTATCATGCCGTCGGGTGTCGGCGACGCTTCGATACCCAGTTGCTGCAGGCCGTCCGCCATCACCTGGATGCGATCACTTTCCTTGACGCGCAACTCCCCGGCACCGCTCAACACGGTACGCCCGCCGGCACAGGCCGCGGCGATGAACACCGCGGGAAATTCGTCTATGGCCAGCGGCACCAGCGCAGGATCGATCTCGATGCCACGGAGTTCTGTGGACCGGACATGCAGATCGGCCACCGGTTCACCGCCAACCTCGCGCCGGTTGGTCACGTCAATCGCGGCACCCATCTGTTGCAGGATATCGAGCACCCCGGTCCGGGTCGGGTTCATGCCGACATGCTCGAGGACCAGGTCGGACCCGGGCGCGATACTCGCGCCCACCAGGAAAAAGGCCGCGGAGGAAATATCCGCCGGCACGTCGATGGCAATGGCGTTCAGACGCTGCCCGCCCTGTAGGCAGACACGCCCGGCCTCGCTGTGCAGCGGATAACCCATACCACTCAGCATACGCTCGGTGTGGTCGCGGGTCGGCGCCGGCTCCGTTACACAGGTGGTGCCGTCGGCATACAGGCCGGCAAGCAACAGGCACGATTTGACCTGGGCGCTGGCCATCGGCATGACATAGTCAATGCCATGCAGCGCCGCGCCGCCACGGATCACCAGTGGCGCGGTGCCGGTATCTGTGGTGCGGATGTGCGCCCCCATCCGCGATAACGGGTCCACCACGCGCTGCATCGGCCGGGTCGACAGGGAGGCATCCCCGGACAGGGTAACATCGAAGGACTGACCTGCCAGCAGGCCGCTCATGAGACGCATGGAGGTACCGGAATTACCCAGGTCCAGTGCCTGCGCCGGGGCCTGCAATCCGTGCAGGCCGACGCCCTGGATGGTGACATGGCCGTTGGCCGGGCCATTGATGGTCACGCCCATGGCGCGGAAGGCCTGCAGGGTGGCGAGGCTGTCGGCCCCTTCAAGAAAACCGCTGACCTCGGTTACCCCGTCTGCCAGCGAGCCCAGCATGATCGAACGGTGCGAGATCGACTTGTCGCCCGGGACCCGCAGACGCCCGGTTAGCTGACCGCCGGGTGACACCTTGAAGCGTGTATCAGACATTAGTGCTGTCCCATAATCTCACGGACG
>JAUVNM010000184.1 GCA_030599705.1 Gammaproteobacteria bacterium | reverse complement strand
GTAGCTGTAGGAGCCAGCTTGCTGGCGAATGCTGTGGCCGGGGACGCTCCAGTTCGCGGGCATGCCCCAGGGCAGCCTCTCGGCGCACGCACCTCACCTTCAGCCCGCTCCTACAGCGACTGTGCCAATTTCTTTGTGAAGCAGTATGCTGACCCGATGAAGCCATATTCTGAAGCCTGCGACCAAAACCGGGGCCCGATACTCGCGGCATTGAAGGAAGAGCTGGCCGACTGTCACGCAGTGCTCGAAATCGGCAGCGGTACCGGGCAACATGCCGTGTATTTCGGAGAGCACTTGCCCCACCTGTCGTGGCAGACCAGCGATATCGACAGCTGTCATCCCGGCATCAATGCCTGGCTGGAAGCTGTGCAGCTCCCGAACATTTTCCAGCCACTGTCACTCGACGTCAGCAGCAACCGCTGGCCGAACACCGGATTTGATGGTGTATTCAGCGCCAATACCACTCATATCATGAGCTGGCCGGAGGTCATCGACATGTTTAACGGCATCGGCAGTATTCTGAAACAAGGCGGCGTCTTTTGCCTGTATGGCCCGTTTAATTATGACGGGCACTACACCAGTGAGAGTAATGAACGCTTTGATAGCTGGCTGAAAGAGCGCGATCCACTGAGCGGAATACGCAACTTTGAGGACCTGGATACGCTTGCACAGTCAAATGGCATGGCGTTCAGGCACGATCATGAAATGCCTGTTAATAACCGGCTGCTGGTCTGGGCAGTAAAAGGGGTCAGTACCCTTTAATCACTATTACAAAATCAACAAACGAAAGAAATTAAAGGGTACTGACCCCTTTTACATACAAGACCCCTTTTACATCATTCGAGCTGCCTGACGATCCAGGGCAAGAGGGGCAGCGACAGCACCAGGACTATAACCACCTCTTTCATTTCACCCAACTGCTCCAGATAGACCAGACCCGGATCACCGACCAGGTAAAGCGCAATCAATCCAATAAGCCACTTGTTCATATCGTTCTCCTGACGTGCTTGACTTGACACCTATACTAACGGCAGGCAGCCCCGGTTGACTGTGCTCCAAATACCCGGAGTCATGTGATCTGGTCTGCAAAACCGGTAAAAAACCGGCCCGGAAGGCAGAATGGCGGCTGGAAACGGGGAACAGACAACTACTCAGTTGTCATGCAGGGGGACTTTCAATCCCAGGATATTGCTCATTTTCTCGTCCTGGCGTGTGGCCACCCTGCGGATGCCCTGCTCTTCCATGAGGCTCGCCAGCGTAATTTCATTCAGGAACCCGTAGATCTGGCGACTCAGATCATCCCATAAATCATGGGTAAGGCAACGGGCACCCTTGTTACAGTTGGTCTCACCACTGCAGCGGGTTGTGTCCACCACTTCATCGACAGCGGATATGATTTCAGCAACGGCAATTTCAGCTGCAGGACGACTCAGTGAATAACCGCCCCCCGGTCCGCGGGTACTCCTGACCAGCTCATGCTTGCGCAGGCGGGTGAACAACTGTTCAAGATAGGACAGCGAGATGTCCTGCCGCCTGGAGATATGGGACAGGGTGACCGGTCCGGCCTGGGAATGAAAGGCGAGATCCAGCATGGCCGTGACGGCGTAACGTCCTTTACTGGTTAATTTCACTATGCGGAACCTGCTGGGTAACTATTCTGTAAAATGTCACAGGAAACCCGGACAGTCAAGATTCGCTCTTGTTTTCCGTATCACCCGGGTCATCTTCCCGGGTCACGGCGTCCTTTATTTCCTTACTGTCAATATGATTTAATTCACATGGACCGAGATCCGGCAACTGTAGATCACTGATCTCCGCACCCAGCCCCTTGAGTCCCTTGCACATGTCTTCCAGCCGCTTATCCATGACATGGATGTGGTCCAGCATGCCATTGATGGCCGTTGCCACCGGGTCCGGCATGTCCCGCGTGCTGCCGTAGGCGTCAAACCCCATTTTCCTGGCAATCGCCTGGCGTTTCTCGTCTTTTTCTGCCACGCCGGAAACGAGACGCCCGGGAACACCGACCACGGTCATGCCCTCCGGCACATCCTTGAGGACGACCGCGTTGGAGCCGATGCGTACGCCGTCACTGATGAGGATCGGACCGAGTACTTTCGCACCCGCGCCGATCACAACATTGGAGCCCAGCGTGGGATGACGCTTGCCCTTGTTCCAGCGGGTGCCGCCCAGTGTGACACCATGGTAAAGCGTGCAGTCATCGCCAATCTCGGTGGTCTCACCGATCACGACTCCCATGCCGTGATCAATAAAAAAACGTTGCCCGATCTGCGCACCGGGATGAATTTCGATCCCGGTGAACAGGCGCGCAACATTCGACAGGACCCGGGCCAGCCACTTCAGCCCGCGGGTCCACAACCAGTGACTCAGGCGGTGCATCAGGATTGCGAGGATGCCCGGGTAGGTCGTCAGCACCTCGAAGGCATTGCGGGCCGCCGGGTCACGCTCGATGGCGCACTGGATATCTTCTTTTATGCGTTCAAACATTTGCTTATCTTACAAGCAGTAACAAAACATTCCCAGATGATATTTGTGAGGTTATTCCCGTCCCTGCCGGGCCGCCGTCAGGATACCGCGCAGGATATTGATCTCGTTCCCGTCCGGCCGGGCACGATTATACAAACGCCGCAAGCGCCGCATCAGCTGACGGGGATTCTCCGGGTCAAGAAATTCGAGTGCCACCAGGGTCTCCTCCAGGTGCACATAGAAGCGCTCCATCTCGTCGGCACTGACAGAACGATGCTCTGCTACGGCAGCAGCCGCGTGTGCCGCAACATGTCGCGCATGGAACTCGTAACTGATAACCTGGACCGCCGCCGCGAGGTTCAGGGACCCGTACTCCGGGTTGACCGGTATCTGCACCAGGTAATGACAGCGATCCATCTCGGTATTGCTGAGACCGGACTGCTCGCAGCCGAACACAACCGCGGTCCTGCCCTTGCCACCTTCTTCATCAACAAGACGGGCGCATTCACGTGGTGACAGCAGTGGACACGGCAGGCGGCGGGAACGCGCACTGGCACCGACCACCAGGGTGCAGTCCACCAGGGCCTCGTCCAGGTGCGTACACACGGTGGCACGTGCAAGCACATCATCGGCGCCGGAGGCGCGCGCCGTGGCATCGGCATGCGGAAACTGTTTCGGATTGACCAGCCACAATGCATCCAGACACATGGTCTTCATGGCACGCGCCGCTGCACCGATATTCCCGGGGTGACTGGTATTCAGCAATACTACGCGGATGTCAGACAACACAATAGTTTCTAGCGTGGCTGATTTGCCAGACAAAAGCGGGTCAGATCATCAAGCAGCCGGCCCACTGCCCGGTTGGCGGCAACCACCCCGCCGTAGGCATCATCTGCCTCCGCCGGTTCGGACAGGTCGAACTGCTGCGATGCAATGACCTTGTTCTCCTGCAAATCGATCAACAGCGCACGCAGGGTGATATGCATTTCGCTGGGCTGGCGGGTGAAGTCCTGGTGAAAGCGGATCAATTCCATATCCAGCCGCATATCAGCGGTAATGGAGCCGGGTGTCGTGTACAGGGCCTGGAACCGGCCGGTTGCCTGTATGGCATCGGCCACCAGTGGGGCCAGCATGCGCACCGGGGTATCCGCCCAGCGGCTGCGGGTGTAATAGCGCAACCCGTATGCTTGCTGCATGTAGGCTATGCCTGCCGTGTCATACCCGCCATGCGCCCGCGGTATCGTCACCAGCAGTACCGGCGCATCACTCCCGGCGGCATCCTTCCCGCCAGCCGTCTGGTACTCCAGCAGGTACTGGTCAATGGCAACCGGGTCCGGTTTGGATAACATCGAGCAACCCGCGACACTGCACACCAGTCCGATCAAGACGGCAAATTTTTTAACCAGGGTAGCCACTGCTTATTCTCCCGGACCCGGTAGCTCGAGCTCACGCCCGTAAATCAGCACCCGCGGGTCCTGTTCCAGTTTTTTCCCGATGCCCTGCAGTGTGTCCACCAGCCGCCTGAGCTCACTCACCAGCGCTCCCACTTCCGGCAGGATTTGCTGGCTGAACTGCTGAACACCGGACCCGCCCTGGAGCACATAGCGGTTGACGTTAGCGCTTGTCTCTGCAACCCGGCCCGCCATTTGTTCGAATGCATTTGCGGTATGCTCGATTTGCGCCAGCACGGGTTGCAACCGGTCAGATGCATCCGCCGCGTCCCTGAATAACTTCGATGCATTCACGACCGTTTGTTCGAGTTCCACATCCCGGCGCGCAAGCGCACCGGTAATTTTATTCGTATCGTCAAGAATGTCCCGGATTTTCTGACGGCCCTCGGCATCCAGCAAATCACCGAGGCGGTTGGCAAGTTTGCTCATATTGGCAACCAACTCGGTTCCGGATGTGTCCAGGCGCGCGAAGAATGACGGCCCGGAACGAATAACCGGGTAGAATTCTCCCTCACGCGTTTCCAGTAACGGCGACGACTGGCTGCCGCCCTTGAGCTCGATAAAGCCAATGCCTGTCAGGCCCTGTGTGGCCAGCACGGCCACGGTGTCTTCCTTGATGGGTACGCTGGATACAATATCCAGCTCAAGCCGGACCTGTTCGGAATTGGCCGGATTCAGGACAATCTCCCGCACTTCACCGATCTCGACCCCACG
>JAUVNM010000186.1 GCA_030599705.1 Gammaproteobacteria bacterium | reverse complement strand
GGTGGCCAAGGCGTATCCTTACCTGAAGGGGCAGGATTACATTTCCGGCCTGTACGAGGAATACTTCCTGACACCCGGACCGCTGATTCCTGTTGAGCTGATTCGTGCGTTGCCCGACTGGATGCAGAACCAGTACCTGGACCAGACCGTCTGGCAATGGCTGCTGCTGATCGCGACCGCCCTGATACTGGCCGGACTCGTTCTGTTGTTGCATGCACTCGTCAAGCGCCTGGCCGGGGGCATGAACCGACTGCAACGAAACCTGGTGTTTATACTGTGGCCGATCGGCGTGATCTACCTCACGCTGGGTGCCCGTTCTTTTCTCCGCGGGCAGGTTTTTCTCTCCGGTGAGGTCCTGCAGGATGTCCTGTTTGTTGCCAAGCTCATTATCCTGGCCGCTGTCGTCTCCCTCATCATGCGGCTTGGCAGCATCCTGACAGAGGCCATCCTGGCAGCTCGGCAATTCGATACGCGGAAGATCGAGCAGCAGCTCGTCCGGCTGGGTATCCGCATGCTCACTATCCTGATAGCGGTCATTATCGTCATCGAAGGCATGCAGCAGATAGGCTTCTCGCTGGCCACCATGGTGGCGGGTGCGGGAGTCACCGGCCTGGCCATTGCCCTGGCGGCACAGGATACTCTGAAGAACGTTTTCGGCGGCCTGCTGCTGGCAATGGACCGGCCTTTCGAGGTGGGCCAGCGGGTGAGGATGAAAGGCTACGAGGGCTTTATCCAGGAAGTCGGCCTGCGCTCGACCAAGGTCCGCACCGTCAAGGGCCACCAGATCATTATTCCCAACGACGAGGCCGCGAGGATTGAAGTCGAAAACATCGGGCGCCGTCCCAATATCCGGCGTGACCTGAATGTCACCATTACGTATGACACACCGCCGGAGAAGATTGCCCGAGCCGTAGAGATCCTGCAGGAGATCCTCGCTGTGCCGGAGGCGTCATCCGATGAGGCCGCTGCACAGACCGACGAGGTTCGGACGCCGCACCCTAATGAGGCAGTTAACCAGTCGGGTTTCCCACCCCGTGTCTACTTCAATGACTTGAACGCAGACTCGTTGAACCTGCTGGTCGTGTACTGGTTTTATCCACCCGATCATTGGCTCAGTCTGGAGTTTGCCCACCGGGTCAACATGCAGATCATGGAACGATTCAACGCCGAGGGTATCGACTTCGCTTTCCCGTCGCAAACCATGTACCTGGCTGGCGACAGCAAACGGCCACTCAACCTGGGCCAGCCGTCGTCACTCCAACGGGCAACTACCCCGGACGTTACATCACCAGACAGTACTGGTGCACGACCGGTACCGGCGATGCCGGAAAAGTCAAACGATGCATCCATCGAAGAAGAGCTGCTGCACGGCGAAGATGCGGGTGAAGCGGGCGAGGCTGGGGATTCCACCAGCTAGCAAGCCTGCGCTGGCTGAATGTTTAGCAACGCTCATTCGTAAAGAGTTTGTCGAATTTTCGGTTCGAAACGGGGAATATCTGAATGTGGAAACTGCTGCCTGCGGCGTGCCTTCTGACAGTGATGTTATTCTGGTCCTGCATCGCGAGTGCAGCACCGAATAATTCGGTGGCGACAGCCGCCCCGGCTGAACCTGCTGAGCGTGGAGAAGCCACGGTCAAGGTCAGCGTCTTCTACCTGACGAATCGAAGACGCTACGAAGGCAAGCCGGTGGCGGATACCTACAGCGGTGACCGTGGGGAACCTCATTTCGGCCGCTGCGAAGTCGAGTTCACGCCGATCCCGATTATCAACCAGGTCGCCTCCAAAATACCCTTCTACCTGAAGAGCGAGACCAACTTTGTCTCGCTCGCTGAGCAGGCCGATCCTTCGGAGTTCTGGAAGCAGCTGGCTGCAGCGGCCGGACGCACATCGACAGGCTCCGTGGTGGTGTTCGTACACGGTTACAACTACGGGTTCGAGCGGACCTGCCGCATGGCAGCGGAAATGCAGCGCTCCCTGCAGGACAAGGCCACTGTCCTGGTATTCAGCTGGCCGTCGAATGGTCTACCCTCCGATTATGTACCCGACCAGGCGGATATCGAGTGGAGCGCGCCATTGCTCGCAAGCTTTATCGGACAACTTGGTGATCATATCGGCAAGGGTAATGTGCAGGTCGTGGCTCACAGCCTGGGATCGCGCGGCGTCATTTTTGCCCTGCAGCGACTCGGCGCCGAGCGGGTTGACCGACCGGCGATCGGCCATCTCGTGCTGCTTGCCCCGGATTTCGATTCCCGGACCTTTGTCGACCTGCTGCCCGGACTTGCCCCTCTGACGGGCGGTATTACCCTGTATGCCTCCAGCAATGACACACCGCTGAAATTATCGCGTCAGCTGAGCGGCTATCCGCGCCTGGGTGAAGCGGGGGCGTATTTGACTGTGGCAGAGGGTATGGACACGATCGACGTTTCGTCGATCGGCCGCTACCAGCTCACGGGGCACGAATACTTCTATTTTCATCCCCTGGTGACGGCTGATCTGGTGGCGCTGCTCAGCACCGGTGCGCGTGCCGCGCAGCGTTCCGGGCTGCAACCGAAAATGCGCAATGGTGTCCGCTACTGGGAGTTCATGTCAGCCGTTCGTAATGAAGGTACTGCAGTGACCGTTGATGACTGACACCACGGAATTCCGCAGGTGGGCGGCGATTCCAGCGTGGCAATACGTCCTGGCGATGTCGCTTATCGTGGTTGCACTTGCGCCTGATACCCGCGCTGCAGCGCCCGAGTACCTTGCCGATGAGCAGCCCGCACCGGCCTCCGTCGAGGATGAACGCGCCCCCATGGAGGAAGCCCCGGTGGAAATCCCCATGCCGTCGGTGTTTCCCCGCCTGAAAAAGCGTCTTGAGAAGGCGGCACCGTTCTGGCGCGATACGCAGTTGCGGATGCATCCGCGCGTATACTATTTCGACCGTGACCGGGAAAACGCAAATGACAGTGAGGCGCTCGCCTACGGCGGCTGGCTGGCCTACAGCTCGGGCTTCTGGCGTGACCGTGTCAGGTTCAACGCTTCGGTGTACACCACGCAACGAGCCTATGGCCCGGGCGATAAGGACGGCACACTGCTTTTAAAGGAAGGGCAGCAGGGTTTCACCGTGCTGGGCAAGGCCAATGTCGAACTGAAACTCGGTGAGGATCTCTCGGCGAAGCTTTACCGGCAGTCGTTTAGTCTACCTTACCTCAACAGGAACGACGGCCGCATGGTACCGAATACGTTCGAGGCCTATTCCCTGGTTAACAGAGCTTTAGGTAAGTCGGCCTTCCTGCTCTCTCATGTCAGGCAGATGAAACGGCGCGAGCGCGACGACTTTACCAGTATGTCAGAAGCAGCAGGCTTCAAGGACAGGGATGAACCGCTGAGTGTGGGCGCCGTGCGTTACGATTTCACCGATGACATCAATATTGGCGCGACCAGCCAGTATGCCTGGGAATTCATGAATACCCTCTATACCGAGGCCAACGCCGTGTGGAGTTTTCGCGACGACTGGGCGTTGCGCCTGGGTGGCCAGTATACCGACCAGCGCAGTGTCGGGGATGAAATCGGTGGCGATTTCGATACCTTTGTCTATGGTGGCAAGATTGCCTCGAGCTACCGGAACGCGACCCTGACGCTGGCGTTCAGCTCGACCGATGACGGGGCAGGGATACGCAATCCCTACGGCGGCTACCCGGGTTATCTCTCGCTCATGATCAAGAGTTTCAACCGCGCCGACGAGGACGCCTGGCTGGTCGGTGCATCCTACGACTTCACGCGCATTGGTGCGCCGGGCCTGAGCAGCTTCATCAACTACGCGCAGGGAAGTACACCGGATTCCGGGTCGAATGCTTCGCCGGACCATCGGGAGTTCGACATTACCGTTGATTACCGTATTCAGTCGGAGTTCCTCAAGGGTCTGTGGTTGCGTGCACGCGCAGCCTTTGTCGACCAGGACGATGATGTTGCCGGTGCCAGCGACGTCGATGACATACGCTTTATCATCAACTACGATATACCTATCCTCTAACAGGCTGACGCGATAACAGCATACGCAGCACGACGAATGTGGCGACAGCTGCCGCCAGGTGTTTGAGGGTGTGGCCGCTGACCGTGTGACCAAGCAGGTCAAAGACCTCACCGTCAAAATATTCGAGTACCTTCGACAAGCCGTACCAGAGGATCACCCAGACCAGATAACGGCCGGCGGTATAGCGGTGTCGGGGGAACAGCCAGCAGATGAAGGGCAAAATGATCATCGGGAAAAACTGTACGAAGGCATAGAAACGGAGGTCGCCGCGGCCCAACGACTCGGTCCAGTTCCAGTAAATCAGGCTGGCGACACCTGCGCCGATCAGCATGAACAGCACCCGGTTATTTCCTGTCCTGGCATCGATGCGGTCGGCGACGAGCGCGGCGCTGAACGCCATGAATCCTATCGACATCGGCAGACGGTCCCAAAGCAAGCGTTCGTTGGAGGGTTCCCAGTGATAATAGGCGGAACCCAAACTGACCAGGGCGACACCGGTAAAAAAAACGATATAGGGTCGGAAGTCAGCCTGTTGGGCAAAAATGATCCGGCGTTTTTGACCGGCGACCGTGAACATCCCGAGGATTCCGACCAGGGCGAAACCGGCGTTGGAAACAACATC
>JAUVNM010000084.1 GCA_030599705.1 Gammaproteobacteria bacterium | reverse complement strand
TGCCCATGAAATCGGCCTGGATTTCGCCGCCACCGGGAGGAATCCTCCCATATCACGCCTCCGTGCCTGCCTGTACGCTGCACACTGACAGGCGGCTCCCGGGTAACGGGACCGGTCCAGGAGTCAGTTCGCATTTGATTCCCGGGTAAAAGTATATTCACTGCCACTATGCCGTGCACTATCCGGAATCTTCATAATACTAATTTTCTGGATTAGGCTATGCTCCATCCGGGCTGGATGACTAATCTGACTGGAATGGAGATCAATCTTATGCGAGCTATCAATGGCCTGTTGGCCGCCCTGGTCGCATGCGTCCTGCCAGGCACTGCCAGCGCCGAACTGCAGCGTGATTACCTGATGATCGTCGGTTCCACCACGGTCTATCCGTTTTCAACCCTCGTAGTTGATGCCTACCTCAAGCAATCCGGCGCCAGATCGCCGCTAATACAGGCTACCGGTTCCGGCGGCGGACTGATGCTGTTCTGCGCCGGCACCGGCGCGATGGACCCAGACATTACCTATGCCTCACGGCGCATCAGGAAATCCGAGTATGACAGCTGCCAAAGGAACGGCGTGAAGGAGATCATCGAGGTCAAGATCGGCTACGACGGCATCGTCCTCGCCCAGTCCGGCAAGACGCCGTCTTTAAAACTTGTCCTGAAAGATATCTATACGGCGCTGGGCAAGGAAATACCCGATCCCGGTGGCACTGATAAAATGGTCCCCAATCCCCACAAGACGTGGAAGGATGTCAACGGCGAGCTGCCAGAGCGGATTATTGAAGTCCTCGGCCCGTCACGCGGTTCCGGTACGCGCACTATCTTTACCAATCTTGTCATGGAGGATGGCTGCGAACACTACCAGCGGCTGATGAAACTGAAACACGAAAACCGCCTGGAATTCCGCACGACGTGTCGCAGGTTCCGTGATGATGGCGCCTACATCCAGGCTGGTGAAGATGACAGCCAGACCATCAAGAACCTGGAGACCAACCGGAATGCGCTGGCGATCCTGAGCTTCGGGGTACTCGAGCAGAACAGCGACAGGATCCAGGGCGTCAGCATCGACGGCGTGATACCGGATTTCGATACCATCGCGGATGCCAGCTACCCGGTCTCCCGGCCGCTGTACCTGTATGTAAAAAAGGCCCACGTCGGTGAAATCCCGGGTATCCGTGAATTCCTGGCGGAATTTACCAGCGAGAAGGCCTGGGGCAAGGACGGTTACTTGAGTGAACACGGGCTGGTTCCGATGCGGGACGCGGAACGCCGCAAGGTTGCCGACACCGTGAAAAACCTGACGCCGATGTCGATGTGAACCCTGCGTCAGGGCCGAATTTCGATGGGGATGCCGGGGCTGACGGATTCCCAAATGATATCCATATTTTTGTTACTCAGGGCGATACAGCCGTCTGTCCAGTTAAACAGCTGTATCACGGGTGACCATCGGCCCCAGCCATTGGGCTGCCCGTGAATCATGATGTCGCCACCCGGACTGACCCCGCGCTTGCTGGCGCCCTCGCGGTCCCGTGCGTTCGGGTAGGAAATATGTACCGACTTGTAGAACGAACTGTTGGGGTTCTTGTAACCAAGTGAATACTGCCCTTCCGGGGTACGTTCGTCCCCCTGCTGCTGCTTGTGTCCCTTTGGATTGGCGCCAAAGGTCACCGGAAACGATTGCATAACCTTGCCGTTCTGCATCAGGTAGAGCCGGTACTCGCCTTTTACCACCAGCACCTGGTCTGCCTTGCCGATGGCATGGCCTGCTGCCGGGAACAGAATTGCAGCCGCAATAACAACGAAGCGTAAAAATCGCATCATCACTGACGGATTATCAGAGTTTCCCTAACAACATTCACAATACCATCAGTCATTATTCTTCCGAATCTTCCGGTTCTTCCTCCAGGATGACAATGCGGGTATTTTTCGGCGCCCAGTTGAACATCGCCTCGGCGTCTTCATCCGTCAGGCCGACACAACCCATGGATCCGACCGACTCGTTTACATAGGTATGTATATACGACCGAAGTGTGGCCCAGTGGGTTCCATGGATGGCCTTGCCGTCTTCGGAGAAGAACATGGTATACGGCATCTCCGATCCATAGGTCTTGCTGGTGTAGTCCTTGTGTTTCCTGAAGATCTGGAACACCCCGGGGACCGTCTCCTTGCCGGGCCGCCCGGTCACCACGTCGAACTCATAAACCAGCTTGTTGCCCTCCCAGGCATAGAGTTTCTGTTCGTCCGTGATGACGTAGATGATTTTCATCTGCCCCGCGCCCTCCTGCGGGGGCATGGCAACGGCCGGTTGCAAAAGAAAAACGGAGAACAGCCCCGGAATAATTGCAAACCCAACCCTGTTCAACATGATACTTTCCCCTGGCTGCTTGGCGGAATAAATTCCGCCCTACAATACCGTTCTTTGTAGGGCCGACAAATTCGGCCTGGTACAAACTGAGCCACTATCGAATGACGAAATACGACACATCAAACCTTCTTCAAGATTATAGTTCAGGCGGTGTCCTCGTTGCCCAGCCAGCGATAGACAACGCCGGCAAGTGCTGCGCCGACAAGTGGTGCGACCCAGAACATCCACAGCTGCGCCGTCGCCCAGTCGCCCACAAGCAGCGCCGGCCCGGTGCTGCGTGCCGGATTTACCGAGGTATTGGTCACGGGGATACTGATCAGGTGGATCAGTGTCAGGCACAGGCCGATGGCAATCGGTGCAAAGCCGGCCGGTACGCGCTTGTCCGTGGCCCCGAGGATAACCAGCAGGAACATGAAGGTCATCACCACCTCGGTGAGGAAACAGGATGCCAGGGTATAGTTACCGGGTGAATGTTCGCCGTAGCCGTTGGAAGCCAGTCCGTCAGAAAGACTGAAGTCCGCATTGCCGCTGGCGATAAAGTACAGCGTCATGGCCGCAACGATACCGCCCAGCACCTGCGCCACAACATAGGGCAGCAGGTCTGCCGCCTTGAAACGCCCCCCGACCAGCAGTCCGACGGAAACGGCCGGGTTCAGGTGACAGCCCGAGATGTGCCCGATGGCGTACGCCATGGTCAGCACCGTCAGGCCGAAGGCCAGTGCAACGCCCAGCAGGCCGATCCCCACATCCGGGAACCCCGCCGCCAGTACCGCACTGCCGCAACCTCCCAGTACCAGCCAGAATGTCCCGATAAACTCCGCAACCACACGATTGGCTAATGGCATGAATCATTCCCCTGTTGTTGATTGTTATGGAAACCTGCCCTGTCTTCCGGACTGATTGTAGAACGCGGACGCACACCTGTCTGCCATACAAGTCTCCTCTCCCACAGGGAAAATCTGTAGGTTGGGCTGAACAACGTGAAGCCTAACGCCGTACCGCGCGACCTCTCGTTGGGCTTCGCAAGCTCAGCCCAACCTACTTATATCCTGAACAGGTGCTCGCGGTAATACTGCAGTTCGCGGATCGAGTCCCTGGTGTCATCCAGGGCCAGATGGGTGCCGCCCTTCTTGAAACCCTTCAAAATGTCCGGCGCCCAGCGGGCCGCCAGTTCCTTCAGGGTACTGACATCGAGGTTACGGTAATGAAAGAACCGCTCCAGCTCCGGCATGCACCGCGCGAGGAACCGCCGGTCCTGGCAGATGCTGTTGCCGCACATCGGGGAGTCACCTTCCGCAAGATATTTCGACAGGAAATCGATCGTCTGGCGTTCGGCACCGGCCTCGTTAATCGTGCTTTTGCGCACCCGCTCGGTCAGGCCGGACTTGCCATGCTGGCTGGTGTTCCACTCATCCATGGCATTCAGCGCCGCGTCCTGCTGATGGATGGCCAGGACCGGTCCCTCCTCGAGAATTTCCAGCTTACTGTTGGTGACAATGGTCGCGATTTCAATAATCAGGTCGGAGGTTGTATCCAGCCCGGTCATTTCCAGATCGATCCAGATCAGATTAGTGGCATCTTGCGTCATGGAGCCTTTCATCCCTTTCAATATTATGGTTGTGCCGCATTGTACCAGAGGCTAATCTCAGCGCATCACAATTGGAAACGTTGCGTTACATGGAAACCTTCACCACCCTGTTCATCGCCGCACTCCTCGCATCGGTCCTGGTCCAGCTCTGGCTTGACCGGCGCCAGCAGGCGCATGTCAGCGCCCACCGCAAACAGGTGCCGCCAGCATTTTCCTCACGTGTCGCACTGGATGAACACCACAAGGCTGCTGATTACACCGTAACCAATATCCGCTTCGGGATAATCCAGCTGGTCTATGGAAGTGTCCTGCTGCTGGCATGGACGCTCGGTGGCGGGCTGGACTGGCTGGACCAGTCCTGGCGCAGTTTCGGTTTCGGACCACTCTCCACCGGCGTCGGCTTCATGCTGAGCGCCATGCTCATCATGGGCCTGCTGGACCTGCCCTTCGACCTCTATCACACCTTTGTGATCGAGGAGCGCTTCGGCTTCAACCGTACAACACCGGGCGTGTTCGTTACCGATCTTGTCAAGCAGGTACTGCTCATGCTGGCCATCGGCGCACCGATGCTGGCCGTTGCCCTGTGGATCATGGGGGTATCCGGCGATCTCTGGTGGCTGTATGTATGGCTGGTGTGGATGGGTTTTACACTCGTCATGTTCTGGGCCTATCCTGCCGTGATCGCGCCGTTATTCAACAAGTTCTCGCCACTCGAGAATGAAACCCTCGAGGCCCGCATCCAGGCCCTGCTCGACAAGTGCGGTTTCCGCAGCAAGGGGATATTCGTCATGGACGGTTCCAAACGCTCCGGTCACGGCAATGCCTACTTCACCGGCTTCGGACGCAACAAGCGCATCGTGTTCTTCGATACTCTGGTGGACAGCCTGGAACCCGAGGAGATCGAGGCAGTGCTCGCACACGAACTCGGGCACTTCAAGCTGAAGCATATCCAGAAACGCCTGGCATCCATGGCCGCCCTGAGCCTCGCGGGGCTGGCCCTGCTCGGCTGGCTCGCGGGACAAGGCTGGTTCTATAGCGGCCTGGGGGTTTCCCTGCCATCCGACTATATGGCCCTGATGCTGTTCATGATGGCGGCCCCGGTGTTCACCTTTTTCCTCCACCCGCTGCTGGCGCGGTTGTCGCGCAAGCACGAATTCGAGGCCGATGCCTATGCCGTCACCCAGTCCAGCGGACACGACCTGGTCACGGCACTGGTGAAGATGTACCGGGAAAACGCGAGCACCCTGACACCGGACCCGCTGTATTCCGCCTTTCATGATTCGCACCCGCCGGCACCGGTGCGGATCTCGCATATATCCGGTAGACTGCAGGAAGCCACCACGGGGGGAGCACTATGAACAATAACCTGGCCCGCCTGATCACTGCACTGATCATGCTGCTGGCACAGACGGCAGCAATAGCCGACCTGGAGAACGGCAGGACCCTGACAGAACGGAATTGTACCGGCTGTCACGATGACAGCATGTATACGCGCGAGGACCCACGGGTCACGACACTGGGCGCATTGCAGAAACAGGTCAGGCGCTGCGAGACCAACCTGGGACTCACGTGGTTTGATGAGGAGACCAACGACGTCATCAATTACCTGAACACGCAGTACTATCATTTCAAGTGACTGTCATGGCGGGATGCGACCTCACCGACAAGCATTGCAAGCCCTGCGAGGGCGGCGTGGACCCGCTCAATGCCGAACAGGCGGGTGAACTGCTCACCAAACTGCACTCCGACTGGTCAATCGCGGCAGACGGCAAGGAAATCAGCCGCACCTACCGCTTCAAGAATTATTACCAGACCATGGCGTTCGTCAACGCACTGGCATGGATAGCCCATGCGGAAGACCATCACCCGGACATCGAGGTCGGCTATAACCGCTGTCACGTCAGGTACAGCACCCATGCCATTGGCGGTCTCTCTGAAAATGATTTTATCTGTGCCGCCAGGGTCGATGCCCTGTTGCCGGCAACAGAATAGCCGCCGTTCCTGAATGTCTTCCAGTAAAGCATCTTCCAACCCACCTGCCCGAAACCACACCACTAGCACCACCCGCAACGGGGTCGTCATCGTCAACTACGGCAAGTCCCTGCTGATCGAGGACAGCCACGGCGCGCTGGTTCGTTGTGTGTCACGCCGCAATCTCGACCCCATCGTCTGCGGTGACCGTATCGCTTGGGAACCGGCCGGCGACGGCACCGGTGTCGTTATCCGCATCGAGGCCCGTGACAGCGTTCTGAGCCGTGCCGATAGCGAAAACCGCACGCGCCCGCTTGCCGCCAACCTTGACCAGATCGTGATTGTCGCAGCAACAGATCCGCCACTCGATGAATACCTGGTGGATAAATACATCGTGGCCGCCGAACTGGTCGGGGTACAACCGCTGCTGGTCATCAACAAGACCGACCTGCTCGACAGCAGTGCGCGTGCAGCGCTCGAACAGCGGGTCGCTGACTACGCCGGGATTGGTTACCGGGTCCTGTACACCAGCGCAATGAACAATACCGGCATGCCGGAGCTGGAACAGGCACTGACCGGCAGGACCAGCATCCTGGTAGGCCAGTCAGGTGTCGGCAAGTCATCGTTAATCAAGCACCTGCTGCCGGCACTGGACATTGCCATCGGCAAACTGTCGGCAGCCTCGGGCCAGGGGCGCCACACCACAACCGCGACCACGCTCTACAAGTTGCCCGGGGGCGGCAACCTGATTGACTCGCCCGGAGTACGCGACTTCCGGCTCGGGCATGCCACTGCCAGCGAACTAGAATCCAGCTTCAGAGAATTTCATAACTACTTGGGACAGTGCAAGTTTCACAACTGCCGGCACCTTGCCGAGCCGGAATGCGCCGTGGCCGGCGCGGTACAACAAAACCGGGTCAGCCCGCGACGGCTGGAGAGTTACCGGCAGCTGGTTGTTGCCAGCCAGTCCACCTAGGGATTCACGGCCCCCGGCCGGGACTGCCTTTCCCCGCGGGGCGCGGGTCCTACATCTAGCCCGGGGGCCAGTTCATCGGGCGCCCGCCGAGCAGGTGCAAATGGATGTGATACACCGACTGTCCGGCCTCGGGATTGCAGTTCATGACCATGCGATAACCGCGCTCGGCAATGCCGGCATCCGCCGCAATCTGCCGCGCCGCCAGGTAACACTTGCTGACGAGGTGAACATTATCGGCATCCAGGTCGTTGGTGGTCGCGATATGGTTCTTCGGAATCACCAGGACATGCGTCGGTGCCTGCGGGTTCACATCCCGGAACGCCAGCACATCCTCGTCCTCATACACCACATCCGGCTGGATTTCCCCGGAAACCATCTTGCAGAATAAGCAGTCTGTCATCACAACCCCTCTTTATCGCAAAAATTCTGTTAGCCGCAGAGACACAGAGAAAACCAGGACATTCTATTTCTATAGTCATTCCCGCCTGCGCGGGAATGACGATT
>JAUVNM010000100.1 GCA_030599705.1 Gammaproteobacteria bacterium | reverse complement strand
GTTTGTGGTACCGTCAAGGGGGTCAATAACCCACTGGTAATCATCCCCGTCCCTGGAGCCGCTTTCCTCGGCAAGGATCGCGTGGCCCGGATAGGCCCTGCGTAGTGTGCCGATAATTTCCTGCTCGGCCTGCTGGTCGACCTCGGAGACGAAATCATTCCGGTCCTTGGTGTGCACCGCAAGCTGGTCCACCCTGTCAAGGTTACGGATTATGATATTGCCTGCATTGCGGGCGGCACGTACCGCGATATTCAGCATCGGATGCATGTAGGCAGGACCTGGTCCGGTTTATCGGTTACAAGAGGACGCAGAGAATAGCAGAGTCCCGGTCAGATTTTCGATCCGAGATACCCCAATACCTGTCCGGTCCTGACCGGCTGGTCCGCCTGCAGCCCGGGCAGCCACTCTGCCTGTCCCTGTGAAAACAGCAGAATGACGGTTGAACCCATATTGAACCGGCCCATTTCAGTGCCGCGCTGCAGCTGCACACCGGGTTCGTCCCGGTGATTGTATTGGCGGCAGCGGATGCTGGACCCGCCCGGTTGAATGACGCCTTCCCAGACGGTTTCCATGCTGGATACGAATATTGCGCCAACCATAATCACGGCAACCGGACCGGTCGGGGTCGCAAACAGGTTGACCTGGCGTTCGTTGCGCGTAAACAGGTTCGGTATGGCCCGGGTAGTATGCGGCGCAACACTGAAGAGCCGCCCGGGAATGAACACGGTTTCCGTCAGTTGTCCGCTACAGGGCATGTGAATCCGGTGGTAGTCCCGCGGTGACAGGTAGAGCGTGGTGAAAATACCGCCCTCAAATGCCGCGGCACGCTCCCGGTTGCCGCCCAGCAACTCGACGAGTGAGAACTTCCGCCCCTTGGCCTGCAGCAGCGACCCGGATTCAATATTGCCGATCTGGCTGATGGCTCCATCAACCGGACAGGCAATGGCATCCTCATGCTCCGGCTGCGGGCGCACCCCCGGTTTTAACGACCGTATGAAGAAGCTGTTGAAGTCCGGATAGTTCCCGGGCTGTTCCTCGATTGCTTCGGACATATCCACCCTGAAATGCCATACGAACACACGGATCAGCAGGTTTTTCAGCCAGCCGCTGCGCCAGCGCGTCACGGCCCGGATTATGGACGAGAGCAGGTGGTGCGGGAGCAGCGCCAGTGGCCAGGATTTCAGCCAGTCAGTCAGTGAATACATATTAGTGCTGATGATGGTGGTGAGGCATGTCGCTGCTACCGGACACCCTGATTACCCGTGCTTCGGTGGCAACGGTTGCGCCATCGGACTGTTTCACTTCAAGCCTGACACGGTCGTCGGCTTTGAGGGGATGTGCCGGTTCAAACAGCATCAGGTGCAGACCGCCAGGTTCGAGCAGAACCCGGCCACCGGCCGGGACCGGGATTGAATCTACCGGGACCATCCTGGCAACTCCGTCCTCGACATGCGTACGATGCAGTTCGGCCCTTGCAAAATCCGGACTCGATATCCCCGTTATTTGTGCCGGTGCATCCCCCGTATTGATCAGGGTCATGTAACCGGCCAGTACCTGTGATGTGGGCGGGGCTTCACGAATCCATGCCTGCTGTACCTCGATTGCCGGACCGGCCAGCAGTGCGCATGACAATAGCAGGCCATGCAGGCCGGTCACTAATGCGAGGATATATTTCACCGGCGGTACGCCTTTGCCAGGCGCGTTAGATCTTCGGCCAGCTCCGCGGCATCCAGGGGCGCTGAGAATATGGCGTGAAACCGGCCGTCGGGATCAAACAACAAGACGCTCGCCGTATGGTCGACCGAGTAACTGCCCGCTTCCTTTTCGTCAGGAATGCGCATGTAGACCACCCCCAGCTGGCGTGTCAGGTTTTCGAGTTCCTGATCTGTGCCGGTTATACCGATAAAATCGCCATTGAACCAGGTAACGAACTGGCCCAGCTGTCCGGGAGTGTCACGCTCGGGGTCGACGCTGACAAATATGTACTGGACAGCGGGTGTGTCGTTGCCAAGGCGCCTGGCGACACTGTTGAGTACCGACATTGTCGTCGGACAGACATCCGGACAATGGGTATAGCCAAAAAACACGAAAGACCATTTGCCCGTCAGTTGTTCAATTCCGAATGAATTGCCGTTATGGTCTGTCAGGACGAATGGTGATAGCGCACGCGGCTCTGAAAAGCGCGTACCGTGCAGCCCTGCCAGGTCCGTCTGCCGGTTAAACAAACTGTCTGAAACCCAGAAACCGGCAGCCAATGCCACCACAGTGACCACGATAAACAGCAGCAGGCGCCTTGCGGGGGCCGGGTTACCTTGTTTCGTCATAGGGCTTATTATTTCACAGAGTCAGCCAGTGTTCACCACCCATCAGGACCACTGCCATGCACAGCAAGCCGCTAGCACCGGGAACAGCACGGGAACTTGTCGAATGGAGCACACGCCAGTTGCACGAGGCAGGGCTTGCCTTCGGGCACGGGACCGACAATGCGTACGATGAGGCGGCCTCTCTGGTATTTTCTGCATTGCAGCTTGGGCCGTCTCCCGGGGCCGAACGGCTGGATGCCCCGGTATCTGCCGACACGGTCAGCAAGGCCATGCAGCTGGTTGAACTGCGCATCAACACCCGGAAGCCTGCTGCCTACCTGACAGGAGAGGCCTGGTTTGCCGGCATGCCGTTCCATATTGACGAACGTGTGCTGGTACCAAGATCGCCGCTAGCCGAACTGATCGAGAACCGGTTCTCCCCATGGGTCATACCGGACCGTGTAACCCGCATACTGGATCTGTGTACCGGCAGTGGCTGCATTGCCTGTGCCTGTGCCGTAGCCTTCCCGGATGCCCGGGTCGACGCGGCTGACCTGTCCGCTGATGCCCTTGCGGTTGCCGACCGGAATATCCGGCGGCACGCGCTGGAGCAACGCGTCGTGCCCGTGGAAAGTGACGTGTTCGCCGCCCTGGGGGGGCGCAGCTATGACATTATTGTGTCAAACCCGCCTTATGTTCCGCGTGATGCCATGTCTGAACTGCCGGCTGAATACCATCACGAACCGGCCATCGGTCTCGTTGCCGGCGGGGAAGGGCTGGATATCGTGCTGCAAATACTTAACAATGCACAGCATTACCTGAACGATGGCGGCATACTGGTCGTGGAAGTTGGCTGCAGCCAGCAAGCACTGGGAGCTGCTTTTCCTGATGTCCCGTTTACCTGGCTTGATTTTGAATACGGCGGGGAAGGGGTGTTCATGCTGGAGCGCGAGCAGCTGGTCACGTACCAGCCAGCTTTCGACCATGCCATTAGAGATTAAGTATGAAAGTTAACCGTCGATGAGTGAGAGGGCACACACAGCCGGGGAATACGCAGGACTGGTAGACCAGGTCATATTTGAGCTCGAGGAACTCGGGGCAACGGCTGCCTACGATGCCGACACAATTGACGTCAACACGACATTCCTCGAGATCCTGCTGGGTGAAGTGCGCAAGCTGCGCGCTGACATGGCGGACGGCAGTTATCTGTTCGGCCGCCAGGACCTGCCGTTTATGCGTTTGTTGCGCAAGGCAGATGAAAAAAGCCTGCCGTTTATTCGCCTGTTTTACCAGATTAACGAAACGCACAAGCACGGGCTGGACATTCAGCCCGACTGAGTTGTGTCACGGCCGGACCCGGGCAGGCGCAGGCCGTGCTGCGGTGATTACTTCAGGCCTTGGGGCGGTAAATCAGCCCGGGCCGGATCAACAGCTCGTCCTTGCTCAGCTGGTCAAGCGGAAATTCGCCATCGATGTGTTTCGCGATCCGGTCAAAGACGTAGGTGCGGGATGAAGCCGTAATGGTTTCCTGGATCGGCTGACCCATGAAATCGCCGACCCGCATGGACTGGTTTGATGTTTGTGCCACGGTGGCCTCCTTGGGGTTTAGTCAGGACTACTCGTTATACCTGTCGGTAACGGGCCAGAGTTCTTTAACCGGATTAATCGAGGAACCGGAAGACGTTAGCAGCACAAGCCGTTACAATATCCGCATGTCAGGAAACAGCTTCGGAAAACTCTTTACAGTCACCGGCTTTGGTGAAAGTCACGGCCCTGCACTGGGTTGCATTGTCGATGGCTGCCCCCCCGGCCTGGAACTGGATGAACAGGACCTCCAGCACGACCTGGACCGGCGCAAACCCGGGAAGAGCCGGCATACCACGCAGCGCCGCGAAACCGACCAGGTACAGATTCTCTCCGGTACCTTCGAGGGCCGGACCACCGGTTCCCCGATCGGCCTGATGATCCAGAACCAGGACCAGCGGTCAAAGGACTATTCCGAAATCCGGGACCGGTTCCGGCCCGGGCATGCGGATTACACCTACCAGCAGAAATACGGTTTCCGCGATTACCGGGGAGGCGGGCGTTCGTCGGCACGGGAAACCGCGATGCGTGTTGCCGCCGGTGCCATCGCCAAGAAATACCTGGCAGAAAAAGCCGGCGTGAGCATACGCGGTTACCTCGCACAGCTCGGACCCATCAAGCTGGAACTCAAGGACTGGGATGCCGTGCCCACCAACCCGTTTTTCTGCCCCGACCCGGACCGGGTGGCAGAGCTTGAAGCCTACATGGACGCCTTGCGCAAGGAGGGTGACTCGATCGGTGCCCGCATCAATGTAGTTGCATCCGGGCTGCCGCCCGGCCTGGGCGAGCCGATCTTTGATCGCCTTGATGCCGATATTGCCCACGCGCTCGTCAGTATCAATGCCGTCAAGGGTGTGGAGATCGGCGCCGGCTTTGCCAGCGTTGAGCAGAAGGGTACCCAACACCGCGACGAAATCACCCCGGAAGGATTCCTCAGTAACCATGCCGGCGGCGTGCTCGGCGGCATCTCCAGCGGTCAGGACATACTCGCCAGCATCGCCATGAAACCGACTTCCAGTATCCGGCTGCCGGGGAAAACCGTGGACATCAACGGGGAACCGGTAGAGGTCGTCACCACCGGGCGCCACGACCCCTGCGTCGGCATTCGCGCCACACCCATTGCCGAGGCCATGCTGGCCATCGTCCTGATGGACCACTTTCTGCGTCACCGCGCGCAGAACCTGGATGTACAGTCAGGTACACCGGTTATTCCGGCCGGTATTGGATAACCGTTTAACAATAAGTACGGATGTTAGCCGACACAAGCTTTCGTGACCGTCGGCCGCAGGGATGCGGCCGTCGAGCGTACAGGGAGAAGGTGAGGCCGGGAACCGGTCGAGAAACTGGCCTGGGCCATGTATTCACAGCGAGTCACGCAAGCTTGTGTCGGCTAGCAGCCGTACGCCTCGGTACATCGGTGGCCCGGGTCCCTGACTACTGATCCGGCTAGTCCAGGCATGCACTACTGGCGATTATCCGGTTTCTACCTGTTTTATTTCGCCTCGCTGGGGGCGCTGGTTCCGTACTGGAGTCTCTATCTCAAGTCACTCGATTTCAGTGTGACCGAGATCGGCCAGTTGATCGCCATCCTGATGGCGACCAAGATCATTGCCCCGAATGTCTGGGGCTGGATTGCCGACCACACCGGACAGCGGATGGCCATCGTGCGGATGGCCTCGCTGCTGAGTGCACTCTGTTTTGCCGGTGTCCTGATCGACAGCAGCTACTGGTGGCTGGTGCTGGTCATCACCCTGTTCAGTTTTTTCTGGAACGCCTCGCTGCCGCAATTCGAGGCGACCACCATGAATTTCCTTGGCAGCGAAACCGGCCGCTACAGCGGTATCCGCCTGTGGGGGTCTGTCGGCTTTATTATTACGGTCGCCGGGCTTGGACCGGTGCTCGATGTCTACGGGCCTGGCCTGTTACCGGTGATTGTGCTGGTCCTGTTCGTGGCAATCTGGCTCAGCAGCCTCAGCGTTCCGGAGTCCGAGGCTGGCCACCTGCCGCTGGGCCAGGAGCCGCTGCGCAAGGTGCTCGGCCGGCCGGTTGTCATGGCGTTGCTCGGCGTGTGTTTCCTGATGCAGGCCAGCCACGGCCCGTATTACGCGTTCTTCACCATCTACCTGGAGAATTTCGGCTATTCACGGACACAAATCGGGCAGCTCTGGGCGCTGGGGGTGCTTGCTGAAATCGGGGTTTTCCTGCTGATGCCGCGCCTGTTGCCCCGGTTCGGTGCGCGCCGCCTGATGTTGGCCGCCGTGGGACTGACATCATTGCGCTGGCTGTTGATCGCACAGTTTGCAGACAGTTCACCGGTGATTATCTTCGCGCAGACCCTGCATGGTGCGAGTTTCGGGCTGTACCACGCGGTTGCCATTTACCTCATTCACAGCCTGTTCACCGGCACACACCAGGGCCG
Organism: Gammaproteobacteria bacterium; assembly: GCA_030599705.1. Classification (GTDB taxonomy): domain Bacteria; phylum Pseudomonadota; class Gammaproteobacteria; order UBA9214; family UBA9214; genus SZUA-186. The sequence continues at coordinate 336 of JAUVNM010000100.1, read as the reverse complement.
GGGGCAGGCGCTCTACAGCAGCATCAGCTTTGGCGCCGGTGGCGCTGCCGGCAGTCTCGTCAGTGGTTACCTGTGGACGGGCGTCAATCCGGAAGCCATGTACCTGTTTGCCGCCGTGGCTAGCCTGTGTGCACTGTGGGTGACCTGGCGTGGTATCAAAGATGATTATTACTGAGGTAGTAACCACTGAAACTGCACCTGTACCATGTTCCGTCATCCTATATAATGAGCCGTTTATATATAATCGGAAATACAAGTATCCGCGATGTTCGCCAAGACTTTGTATGACAAGCTCTGGCAGTCCCACCTCATCCGGGAGGATGAGGCGGGCACGGC
>JAUVNM010000026.1 GCA_030599705.1 Gammaproteobacteria bacterium | reverse complement strand
AGGCCAATGGGTGTTGCACTGTCTCGCATCGCCGGCCGGGGGAAATACATCGACGCACATCTTGCCGTTACATTGCAGCCGGTGCTGGTGACCGGATCTGAACCCGCCGGCAAACCGGCACCACTGCCACCACTGGGAACTTATTATCCCCGGTCCGCCGGGCTGAATCTGCGCCTGGGTGTGAATCTGGATTTCGCAACGCTCAGCCAGCGGCTTTCCGACACCCTGGCCGGCAAAGCCTTTGTCATCAAAGGCCGTAAGACAGGCATCAAAAAGTTCGAGCTGGCGGGCAGCGGACAGGAAATCAGGGCACGGGTGGAGTTGACTGGCGAGGTTGCCGGTACGGCGGAGTTGCGGGCGCAGCTGGCCTATGCGGCGCAAGACCGGAAGCTGGAATTGCAAGACCTGACGTTTGACTATGCTACGGAAGATTTCGCCATGGGTCTGTTAGCGGAAGCGTTTCATGAACCCGTCCGTCAGGCACTGGAAAGCGCGGCCAACCAGGCGTTGGCGCGGCATCTCGATCTGCTGAGAGAACGCCTTGTGGCAGTACTGAAGAAAATCACGCCGGCGGGTGTGGCGCTGGATATGTCCACCTTGCAGTTAGGTAGCGTGCAAATACATATCGAAGAAAAGGGTATCAGGCTGGATGGAACCGCCACCGGGAGCGCCCGGCTCGTGTTGCGCTGACCCCGGAATTACATCATTCATTCTGACTGAAGCCCGGCGGCGTATGTTGCCATGGGTATCCATCGAGTGCCATCTGGTAACCGTACTCGAAAAGCTTGCCCATATAGACAGGGTCGAAACCTTCGCTCGGCTCCTCGGTGAAATCCGATGGTATGTATGCCAGGTTGAAATCGTTTCCATCGCGCTCACACAGGACATAGATCTGGTAGAGATCGCCAATACCCTGGGTTCGGATGAGTGAATCTATGGTGCGTGATGCGATCGGCAGCACGTTGCGCTTCATGCCATGGTAATCCGGATCGAGAAAGGAGTTGCGAATCACGTAAACCTGGGGTTTGCCCTGTACCTTGAGCTTCTGTGTAACCAGTCTCCAGTCCGCTGCCGCAGGGTAGACGAACACCTGTGATCCGGTCCCGCCATCTACGTGCATCTCATCGAATGGTTGACCTTCGGCTTCAACGGGACTGATGATGGGCGGAAACGCCACGGGTATGGCTGCGGAAGCGCGCAGTACTTCCTGTAACAATTCCACCTTCCGCGGATGATCGCTGGCAGCAATGGCGCCAATGTTCCAGATCACCGAGCGTCCCGCGTCGAGGTTAACCGTGCCGACAAAAAGTCGTCGTCCTTTTTCATGTTCCCGGGCAATGGCGTCGATCATGTCGGCATCAATGTATTTTGCGATCAGTTCCTTCAATGGTGTTGTGTCAGCGATCGAATCACCGAAGGCCGCATCAACCACATTACGCTTGATGACAATATCACTGGTGGTGGTCGTCAAGTACACCGTCTTCAGCTCATCGTCATAGTCAGGACCGAGAAAGGCAAAGGGCGCCGTCAATGAACCGGTACTGACACCGGTCACCATATTGAATTCAGGCCGTTCGCCCGTTGCGGTCCATCCGACGAGCAGTCCTGCTCCATAAGCCCCGTTGGCGCCGCCGCCCGAAATTGCCAGATAATTATGCGGCTTTTCATAGGACTCCGGAAACTCCCGTCGGAAATCCGCTTCGGTGAATGTCGTGAACCGCTCTGTTGCGAATGTTGGCCACTCGTCTCCCCAGAACCGCGCCTCCGGGATTCCGGGACTGTGTGCTTTCGTAGTGTATTCCGGGGGCAGCGGGTGACGCTCCGGGACACTGGTGCAACCTGTCAGGATGAGCAGGAGGGCAACCGTGCTCAATTGACCTGCCTGTTTGAGAAATAGAGAGGCCATGCGAGGGTGTGTCCTTGTCATTTTATCTATCCGGTTAAGAGCTGGCGAAGAGTATAGGAAGCAGGCATGTTGAGCAAATTTCAGTGTCGTAGCCCGGATGAAGCGTAGCGGAATCCGGGCTACAGGCTTTCTGAATTCCTCTGGGAACCTGTTCCCGGCCGGCACCCTTAAGGGCATAAAGGGCCGGTCCTACCGATCGGTTGATTTGCATATCCCGGTAGGACCCGCGCCCCGCGGGGAATGGTTGTTCAGTGCAGGCTGTTGAATAGCTTGCGGCGGTACTCGGTGACCAGGTCGCCCTCGTTACCGAGCAGATCGAACACCGCCAGCAGTCCCTTGCGGCCGGCATCATCGCCAAATTTACGGTCGTGCTGGAGGATATACAACAGTTCCTGCAGGGCGCGTTCCAGTTGGTCGGCAAGCACATGGCGGGCAGCCAGTTGATGGCGGGCTTCCATAGCGTCCGGATGGTTGTTGATGCGTGTCTCGAGTTCTTCGGCGGATGGCGCATCCTGCGCCAGCCTGGCAAAGCCGAGCAGGGCATACAGGCGGACCGCCTCGGTCTCTTCGCGGATGTCACGCGGCAATGCATCCAGCCGGGTCACGGCAGTGTCACAATCTCCCAGTTGCAGGCAAAGGGCGGCATAGTCCAGCTGAATGCGGTGATTCTCCGGGTCTGCATCACCAGCCTCGCGCAACAGTTCAAGGGCTTCTGCCGTGCGTCCCTGTTTATCAAGTGCCTGTGCCTCGATGCGCTTCTGGTCAGAGGGGCGCGCCACATGCCGGTCCAGCAGAACGCGCAGCGTGGCCTCGGTTTGTGCGCCAAGGATTTCCTCGACAATTGCGCCGTCCTTGTAGAGGCGCATGGTCGGCAGGCTGCGAATGCCATGGTCACGCGCGAGTTCGCGCTGTGCATCGGTGTTGACCTTGGCGAGCAGCACCTGCCCGTCGTATTCGGCAATGAGTTTCTTCAGCACCGGCAGCTGCATCTGGCAGGGGCCGCACCACTCGGCCCAGTAATCCACGAGCACCGGTATCTCGCTGGAGCGCTCCACCACGGCCGTCTGGAATTCCTCTTTAGTTACATCAGATATATTCTGTAAGTCATTCATTATACGTAAAAGTATTCCTGATTGGTTGCCTCAGGGATGCGATTGTACCGCATCCATCGGTAGCGATTCGGTTTGTGGCAGGCCGAATAAATTCGGCCCTACAAAAAATGTTGTTGTAGGGCGGAATTTATTCCGCCACACAGGTTTGACACCAGACCGGGCCACTACCCATCGATCCACACCAGTTCAGCGCAGGCGGTGAACAGCAGTCCGGCACGCACCGTGCGGGATGGCCACAATCGTGTCACGGCCTGTGCATAGCAGTCGAGTTGTGCGCGGTAGTCCTCCACCAGTTGCGGGATGCTGTCGGCATTGGCGTGGTGGTGTGATTTGTAATCAATGACCAGGACACTGCCGTCCGTAATGACCAGCCGGTCGATGACGCCGTAGACCATGCGTGCATCTGCCATGTATTGCACCGGCACCTCGTTGTATGCCTGCAGGTAAGCCCCGGGTTCGAACAGCAGGGACAGCCCGGGATGTGACGCGATACTGCGCGCTTCATTCCACCATGCCTGCAGCTCTTCGTCATGCATATCCCGTTGCAGTCGATTGGCGATATCGATGTACAGGCCGTCGGTATCCGGAGCAGGGCGACGTGTCAGCTGGTCGAGCATCCGATGTATCGCGATACCGCGCTCACGGCCATCGACATCGGTGTGCGTGTGTTCACTGGCCAGGGCCAGCCGGCTGGGTGCGATCGTCAGGAAGCGCGGTGTGGTCTCGATGGGTCGGGAAAGCGCGGGATCAACAATGACCGTGTCGATCGTGCCACCGGTTTCCTGGTCAGGTGGCTTGCGCAAACCGGAATCAATGCAGGGATGATCATCGGCGGTGCGCGCGCAATCAGCCAGCGCCGCTTCGATGACCCCGTACCAGCCGGAATTCTGTGAATCCGGGTTGGCGCTGCCGGAGACGAACAGATACTGGCGTGCGCGGGTCAGGGCGACGTACAGCAGGTTGGCGTTCTCGCTGTGTGTCGCTGCGGCCTGTGTTTGGAGCAGTCCCTGCGTGCGGCTGTCGCGGCTGGCGTTAGCTGCCGCGAGCAGCATCAGCTGCGGGTGTTCGTCGTTGTCCGGCCAGTCGACGCAGGCGCTCCAGGCACTGCGGTCTTTCGGAGTCGTGGCGGCATCGGCGAGGAACACGACCGGCGCCTCCAGGCCCTTGGCGGCATGGATGGTCAACAGGCGCACCCGGTCGCCGTGGCTGGCGTCCGGCGCGCTCTCATCAGGCTGGTCCTGGCCGGTATCGCGCAGGCGCGCCAGCAGGTCGAGAAAGCGGGGCAGGCTGGGATAGCGTCCGTTGTCCAGCTCCAGCGCCAGCTCAATGAACCGCGTGAAGCTGGCGCGCACCCGGGGTATCAACAAGGCAGGAAAGGCGGCCTCGTAGCGTTGTACGACCTCGCCCTCGTGGAAGATCCGGTCGAGCAGGTCATGTACCGGCAGTACCCCGGCCAGTTGCCGCCAGCCCTGCAGCAGGTCGAACGCCTCCCGGTACGGGGCGCTGCCCCCGGCGGCCAGCTGTTCGAGGCGTGCATACCAGTGGCTGCCGCTGTCAGTGCGCAGTGGCAATAGCTGTTCGCTGTCGAGGTCGAACAGCGGCGAGCGCAGCACCTGCGCCAGTGCCAGGTTGTCATAGGGCGAGACCAGGGTATTGAGCAGGGCGACGAGGTCACGCACCTCGAGATTCTCCAGCAGCAGACCACGGCTGGCGCCGAGACAGGGAATGCCGGCGTCACGCAGCGCGGTTTCATACGCCGTGGCATGGGTGCGCTGGCGCACCAGGATGAGGATGTCGCCGTAGTTCAGTGCGCGTACCTTGCCGTCTTTTTCGACCGTGGCGCCTGATTCCAGCAGCTGCTGAATGGTGGCCGCAATCTGTTCGCCCTCGTGACGGAACATTACATTCTCTGCCGATTCGCGCGGTGCATGCAGCGGGTTGCGCAGCGCCAGACCCGGGACGGGCAAAGCGGGCACAGCTTCCCGGTCATCTGCACCGGTACACAGCGGCAGCAGTTCGACATGACCGGCCATGTCGGGGTAGTGCGTGTCGTGTTTTCTGAAATCTGCCAGCAGGCCCTGCATGTCCGGCTGCGAGAACACCCGGTTGACACACTCCATGACGGCAGCCGCCGAGCGGCGCGAGTGATTGAGCCGGTAGCGCTGTGCATCCCGGTGTTGTTCCAGCCAGCCGGACGCCGTTTCCAGCAGCGCCGGGTTGGCGCGCCGGAAACCGTAGATGGACTGCTTGCGGTCGCCGACCAGGAACACCGAGCGTTGGCGTCCAGCGTCGCCGGCGGCCAGTTCTTCCAGCAGCGGCCGCAGCAGGCGCCATTGGGTGGGGTTGGTGTCCTGGAACTCGTCGACCAGCAGGTGGTCGATGCGTGCATCCAGCTTGTACTGCACCCAGCCGGCATGTTCGCTGCGATTGAGCAGCTCGCAGGCCAGCCATTCGAGATCGGCGAAGTCGAACACGCGCTGCTCGCGCTTGATGCGCTGATAGTGCTCCAGCAGGGCGCTGCCGGCGCGGTACCAGGCGGTATTCAGCTCATGGCTGTAGTGGCGTGCGCAGGCATCACGCAGGGAGAATATGTCGGCAGTTAGTTGCTCCAGCAATGCATAGAAACGCTCTTCATCGGTGGCACCGAGGCGTTCGGCCTGTGCCTTTGATTGCTTGAAGATGCGGGCGGTACCGGCATTGGTGAGGAAGATAGGGGTCACGGTTGTAAACACCGTGGCCCCGTCCGCATCATGAACGAGTGACGACGCGATAACGCCGGCGTATTTGAGGTTGGTCGGTGTGTTGTTCTTCTCAAGGAGGTGCGCGAATTCGGTCAACGCAGTGCGCTGATGGGTGTTCGGATAGTCTTTCAGCGGATCCTGGTCCGGATCGATATCGAGAAATTGCGCCAGTGCCTCCTGTGCCAGCGCGAGCGGCTCGGCTGCACCCGCGGTCCAGGCCCACCAGTCGCTGCGCTGGGCGAGGAAGGAACGCAGCGACTTTTGTGTGCTGGCCAGGCTGTCGCAGCCCTCGGCCAGGCAGTCGAGGGCCCGGGTAACCGGGTGATCCGGGCGGCGTGAACTGACGGCCAGCAGGGCATCATAGGCGGCCTGTTCCAGTTGCCCGGTCTTCTCGATGACCTCGAAGCCCGGTGCCACACCGGCCTCCAGCGGGAAGCGCTGCAACAGGTCCTGGCAGAAGGCATGAAAGGTGGTGCAGCGCAGCCGCCGCGGGTTGCACAGTACGGTTTCGTATAATTGCGTGGCGCGCTGCAGCAGCGGATCATCCGGTTCAATTCCGGCTTGCTGTAACAGGCTGACCAGCTGTGTGCGCTCGGCGCACGCCAGTTCGTGCAGGCGTTCCATGATGCGCTGTTCCATCTCGGCGGCGGCCTTGCGCGTGAAGGTGACGGCCAGGATGTTGTCGGCGCGTGCTCCGGCGAGCAGCAGGCGCAGCACGCGCGTGACCAGCAGCCAGGTCTTGCCGGTGCCGGCCGAGGCATGCACGCTGGCATCGCGGTGCGGGTCGGTGGACTGCAGTGCCGGATTGTCACTCATGCGTCCGGCCACGCCTGCTTGCGACACAGGCCATCCATTTCGCAGTACTTGCAGGTGTCCGCGTCGCCCCAGGCCGGTAACGGGGTGCCGTCCGTTATTTCGGCCAGCACGGTTTCCAGCCGTTCCAGTACGCCGGCAGACAGGTCGGCCAGTGCTGCGCCCTCCAGCTGGCTGCCGGTCCTGACCCGGTTGTTGTCCAGCTGCACATACTGCACGGCAGCGGGTATCGACGCTTGCAACAGCGCATAGGAGGGCAGCTGTACCGCCTCGCCGGTATCGACTTCCGGTTGTTTCGGAACGCTGCCGGTCTTGTAGTCGATAATCAGTGCGCCGCCCATGTCGCCAGTGCCGGTATCGATCCGGTCGATGCGGCCGGTCAGTGTCTGCCCGCCAGCCAGCGGCCGTTCGCCGTCCTGTTCGCCGGCATGAAAGCGCCACCCGGCCTGGTGCCTGAGCAGCCAGTTGATGTAGTGCGGTACCAGCGCCAGCCAGCGGCGCAGCCAGGCGCGGTGCTCGAAGTTGTCTTCCAGTTCGCGGGTAAATACCTGCCGGGATACCTGTTCGAGTTGTTGTTCGGCAGTCTCGCGTTGCGCAGCAGCCAGCGGTTGCGGCAGCGGGGCGGGGTAGCCATCCGCGCCCCGGTGAAACACTTCCAGGGCACGGTGCACCAGGCTGCCGTATTCGGCCTTCTCCAGCGCCTGTTTTACTTCCTCGCGCGCCCGCAGCCGCAGGCCGCTGGCAGCGAAGAAACGGTACGGGCAGTCGATCAGGGTGCCGTGCGCGCTGACCGACAGTTCCTGCGGCAGGATCGCGGCGGGCAGTTGCGCCCATGGCATTTGTGTGCGGCGCGGCGCGGGGAGCGGATGCTGACCACGTACCCGGGTGTCCGGGTGATCGACCAGTGTCGCCAGTTGCCTGTTCTGCAGGTCATGTTGCCAGGCCAGCGCATGAAACACCTCGATGCGTGCCAGCCAGGCACTCGGCGTGCGCTGGTTACCGTCCTGTTCGCGGTGCCAGGTGAGTAATACCTGCGGTGCACTGTCCAGCAGCGTTCGAAACCGGTTCAGTTGACGCTGATGGAGTTCCGGCCACGCCGGCAGGCCGAGCTCGGCACGGACCCGGTCATTGAAAAATGGCGCGCGTGCCGCCGTTGGCGGCAGGTACTCGGTGTCGCAGGCACCGACCACGATGCCGGCAAACCGCCCGAGCCGTGCCTGCTGCAGGTTCAGCAACCACACCGGGCTGTGGTCCATGGCGGGCCGGAAATCGTGGCGTTCCAGCGTACTGCCCAGCCACGCGCGGAACGTGGTCCAGTGCATGTGCAACCCGCACTCGCTGGCGGCGTCGTGCAGCAGGCGCCATTCCTGAAGGAGGCGCTGGCCGGCCGGGTCGTTCGTAAAGGCCTGCCACATGCCCAGCAGTTCCAGGCTCTCCTGCAGGCAGTCCAGTATCGTTGCCGGCGGGTGTTCGCCGACCAGGCACGCACGCAGCGGGTCGGCAGCCTGGTCGAGCCGGTTCAGCAGTTGCTGCAGTTGCACAGCTGTCTCCGCGCCCCAGCGTGTTTGCAAATGTTCCCGGCGTGCGCTGATCTGGCGCCGGTAGCGCTCGAGGCCGCGGGCAATATTTTCGCGGCGCACGATGTCGGTCTCGAAACGGAATACGCAATTGTCCAGTACGCCGCGGTCCTCATCCGGCAGGATGAATGGCGACTTCAGCGTGTCCAGCAGGGGTTCATGGGCAAAATCTTCCTCGACGGTTTGCAGCCAGCGTTCCAGTGCCGCTGCCGCGCGCGTGGTGGACAGCGCCCTGCCGCCCGGATCCTGTAGCGTGATGCCGGCGCGTTCTAGCAGCGCGCGTACGCGCCGGCCGAGGCGGCGGTCTTCAGTGACCACGGCCAGCGGCTGCTTGCCGGCGAGCAGCCATTGCCGTACCTGCAGGTCGATGGCGCGCGCCTCCTGTTCCGGCGAGCCGGCGGCGAAGGTCTGCAGCCGGTCTGCCAGCGGCGGGTCCGGATAATCGCTGCGGGTCGCGGCCGCGCGTACTGCCAGCGGGTCGGTGCCCTGGCTGAAGATGCGATCGAGACAGGTGTCGGCCGGTTGTCCGGGGCTGTCTGTGCGGGCAGCGCTGTCGAGCAATGTCTGTAATGCGGCGTCTCCCGGCAGCGTGCCGGGCAACGGTCGATGCAGCAGTAACTGTCCGGCGCCGCGCGCCAGCACCGAACCGATCCATTCGGCCTCGGCAACGCTGGGGTCGTCGATGCCGATGAAGTAGATCTGGCGCGGGTCCGGCTGTGCGTGCAACCTGGCCAGCTGCTGCAGCATGGCTGCCCCGGGATCGAGCAGGCCTTCCGCCTGCAGCTGCACATGCCATGCCTGCCACAGACGCTGCACGATACGCGCCTCGCGATCGAATGGTTCCGGCGGTGTACCAACCAGCCCGTAGGCGGACTGCAGGCGCCGGGTAAAATCCTCGAGATTGTCATCAACCGCTACGCGATGCTGCGTGAGTTCGTCGAACAGGCTGATCAGGCTGTCGGCCAACAGCCACGGGTCCTGCGCACCAAAGATGTCGGGGTGTTCCCGGAGCGCCTCGACCAGCATGAGTTCGCGTCGCGCACGACCAGGTACCCGGGTCGCCAGTGGTGCCGCGTCAGCCAGCCACTGTTCCGGTGTACTGATGCAGGGGCCGAGCAATGCACCGTGTCCGTGTTCCTGTGCGACCTGCAGCAGGTGGTAGCGCAGGTCGGCGGCAAACAGCAGGTCCGACAGCAGGACCACGCAGCCGGTCAGGTCCGGGAGGGTGTCAGATTGTTTTACGATGAGGCGCGCAGTGACTTCGAGGAGGTCATCACGGCGTGCGACCAGGGTGATGTTGGTGCCAGTGGCCATGGAGTGTGCTGGTTACTGCAAAGCAGGTCCAGTCGGTTTACGGTTGCAGGAGCGGGTTTGCCTGCGGAATTCGCCAGCAAGCTGGCTCCTACGTAGGGATGTCCATATCTGTAGGAGCCAGCTGAAGGTGAGGCGCTTGCGCCGAGAGGCTGCCCTGGGGCATGCTGGCGAACACGTGACCGTTTTATTCAGCGTTCGAGGTATTGCAGCTTGTCCGGTTTATTTTCCCATTCGGCTGCATCCGCCGGGGAGTCTTTCATCTGGGTAATGACCGGCCAGTTCCTGGAAAGCTCGGCGTTGAGTTCCAGGAACTGCTCCTGTCCGGCAGGAATGTCATCCTCTGCAACAATGGCATTGATCGGGCATTCCGGTTCGCACAGGGTGCAGTCGATGCATTCATCCGGATCGATGACCAGGAAGTTCGGACCCTCATGAAAACAATCCACGGGACAGACCTCGACGCAATCCGTGTGCTTGCACTTGATACAGTTTTCCAGAACTACAAATGTCATTGGGATTTCTCCTGGGTATCCATCCATGCAGGGTTGCCTGTTTCAGGCAGACTCTGAAGTAAATGTGTTAACTATATGTATATTAATTTAAATTAAACCCGCCATTGCGAGGAACAGGGATGACGAAGCAATCTCCAGGCAACTGATATCTGTGTAAGAGATTGCCGCAATGACAAGGATCCTTTGACGCTCAGCCATTGAGTTTCTGCCTTGAGAGGTCTTTCAGAGTATACAGAACCTGCTGCGCCTGTTGCGGAGTCATGCTGTCCGGGTCAATGCCCTCAAGCGCCTCGACCACGGGGTGTTCCACCGGCAAGTCGAACAGCCCCGGCTGGGCGACAGCGCGCGACTTGTCCGGGGGCGGTGTGGCCGTGTCCTCGAGTTCCTCGAGGCGTTGCCTGGCGCGCACGATCACCTCATTCGGAATGCCCGCCAGTGCTGCCACATGCAGTCCGTAACTGCGGTCTGCGGCGCCGTCCTTGACGGCATGCAGGAACACGATCCGGTCATCGTGTTCGATGGCATCGAGGTGCACATTGGCAATGCCGTCGTAACTGTCGGGCAATGTCGTCAGTTCGAAGTAATGGGTCGCAAACAGGGTGAAGGCGCGGATTCGTGTGGCCAGGTCAATGGCGCAGGCCCAGGCCAGTGACAGGCCGTCATAGGTGCTGGTGCCGCGACCGATTTCATCCATCAGCACCAGACTGTGCTCGGTGGCATTGTGCAGGATGTTGGCGGTTTCCGTCATCTCCACCATGAAGGTGGAACGCCCGCCGGCAAGGTCGTCGGAGGCCCCGATACGGGTGAAGATCCGGTCGACCGGCCCCAGTACAGCCCGGTCGGCCGGAACGAAGCTGCCGATATGCGCCAGCAGTACAATGAGTGCCGTCTGGCGCATATAGGTGGATTTGCCCCCCATGTTGGGACCGGTAATGACCAGCATGCGCTGTTTGGCATTGAGGCGTGCATCGTTCGGGACAAACGGCTCGTCGAGCATTTGCTCGACCACCGGGTGGCGCCCGCCCTCGATGGCAATACCGGGGCGCTCATCGAGTACCGGGCAGACCAGGTTCAATGCAATACTGCGTTCCGCAAAGGTGGACAGCACATCCAGTTCGGCCAGCGCATCGGCACATTTGCCAAGCCGGGGGATATCACCGGTCAGCGTCTCCAGCAGCTCGTTGTACAGTGCCTTTTCCCTGGACAGTGCACGTCCGCGCGCACTGAGGACGCGGTCTTCATGTTCTTTCAATTCCGGGGTGATATAGCGTTCGACTGCTT
>JAUVNM010000222.1 GCA_030599705.1 Gammaproteobacteria bacterium | reverse complement strand
GTGTCAGCCGTCCCACCATGTATGACCTGTTGCGCAAGTTCGGCCTGAAACCGAAATAACATATTTCTCACGCAGAGGCGCAGACACAGAGAAAAAATAATGTCATTCCCGCGAAGGCGGGAATCTATGAACACCTTATTAGAATTAACACCTGATTCTGTTAACCATTTAAACCTTTGGTTTTCATTACTTCCCGTGTTCATGGATCCCCGCCTGCGCGGGGATGACGTCGAGTTTGCGCCAGGGACGTCGTGTTTATGCCAGATATTATTCCCCGGTCGCGCCCCTGAGGTGCTCCAGGAAATCATCGGCATCCAGGTAACCCACCAGGCGATAGTTGCGCTGTTCGGCTCCATCCGCACCGAAAAACAGGATGGCCGGGGGTGCAAACAGGCCGAAATGATTCAGCAGTTCCATATCGGTGGCATCATTGGCGGTGACATCGGCCTGTAATATAGTGGTATTGGCCAGGGCGGCCTGCACCCGGGCATCAGAGAAGGTGTAGTCCTCCATCTTGATGCAGTAGGTGCACCAGTCGGCATAGAAATCCAGCATCACCGGTTTACCCTGCCCGGTGCTTTCCTCCAGCGCGGCCGTGAAATCCTCGACACTCTTGATGCGTCCGAATGCGAGGTGCTGCGAGGCATGTTCGCCACTGGCTGTTGTCCCGGACACCGCCGTGAGATTGCGCAACGGGTGCAGTGGGTCGCGGGCGCCGGTGGTCGCGCCCAGGATCAGGATAATGCCGTAAACCAGCATGGCCACACCCAGTCCCTTCCAGAAACGCCGCCAGCCGGAGACATCGACCGGCAGGGAATCCAGTGCACCCATATAGATGGCCGGGATGATCAGCAGCAGGGCCCACAGCATTAGCGTGACCGGGCCGGGCAGAACACGTTCCAGCATCAGGATGGCCACGCCCAGCAGGACGACACCGAATACCGCCTTCACGGTATCCATCCAGCCACCGGCCTTGGGCAGCAGCTTGCCGCCGGAGGCCCCGATCACCAGCAGGGGGGCGCCCATGCCGTTGCCCAGCGCAAACATGGCGAGTGCACCGGTCAGGTAATCGCCGCTCTGGCTGGTATAGATCAGCGCACCGATCAGCACGGGTCCGGCACAGGGTCCGACGATCAGGGCCGAGAGCACGCCCATCACAGCGGCGCCCAGCAGGGTCCCGCCTTTCTGGCGGTTGCTGGAATTGCTGAGCTTCGCCTGCCACGAGGCCGGCATCTGCAGGCTGAAGAATCCGAACATGGACAGGGACAGCAGGACAAAAATCAGCGCAAACATTCCCAGGATCCACGGGTTCTGGAAAAAGGCCTGCACCCCGGCGCCGAATTGCGCCGAGACGATACCGATCACCGCATAGGTGACGGCAACGGCCTCCACGTATACCAGGGACAGGAAAAACCCCTTGGCCATCGTCAGGTGCTCGCCGTGGCCGACGATAATGCTGGAGAGGATCGGGATCATCGGGTAGACGCAGGCGGTAAAGGCCAGCAGCAACCCGGCGCCGAAGAAGAACAGCACCACCCAGCCAGGCCGGCTCTCCTGCAGTATCCGTGCAATATCATCCTGCGTGCTGGTGACTGCCGGGGGTTCCACGGGTGCAGTTGCCGGCGCAGGGATTTGCGTGGCGTCAACCAGGGCGGGTAGTGCGGGCGTGCTGTCCGGGTCAAAGGCCGCCAGCGCCACCGGGAGCTGCTTCTTGATCGGGGGATAACAGATGCCGGCCTCGGCACAGCCCTGGTAGCCCAGCAGCAGGATGATCTCGGTGGCATCACCGCTGCTGCGTTGCAGCGGTATCTGCATCTCAACGGCATTATGGAATATCTGTACGTCGCCGAAGAACTCGTCATGGTAGGTTTCACCGGCCGGCAACGCCGGGGGTGCAAGTGCGACCGGTCCGCCTTCCGTGAGCCGCACGCTGAACTTGTCGCGGTACAGGTAATAGCCTTCGGCAATGTTCCAGCGCGCCACCAGCAAGTTCGGTTGCTCGGTGCGGATGCTGACCTGGAAGGCCGCGTCCGGGTCGAGGAACCCGTCGTCACTGCCACCGAGCCCCAGCCGCTCACCGATGGAGGTGAGCGCGTCCAGCACCGGGGCATCCGCCGTGGCAGCGCCCGGGTCGGCGGGCAGGTCCAGTTGTACCACCTGGGTGTGTGGCGGGTAGCACACGCCGATATCGGCGCAGCCCTGTGAGACGGCGGTCAGGGTGAGTGCAGCGGGCGCATCGGCGGTGCGTGTCAGCGGGATACTGGCGGTTATCTCGTTGCGGTATACCGCGATCTTGCCGAAGAACTCGTCATCCTTGATTTTACCGGCCGGCAGGTCCGGCTCGCCCAGCTCGATGCCCGGGGTGTCGGTGCTGAAACGCATCCGGTCGCGATACATATAATAGCCATCCGCGATATCCCAGTGTACCTGTAGCGTATTGCGGTCACTGGCCGTGGCCGTTATACGATAGGCCGCATCCGGCGGCAGCAGGTCCTCCTCCGGGGCATCAATGGCATAACCGGGCGTAGCTCCCAGCCCGATCAGAATTATCAGCAGATTCCAGGCTTTCATGGTGTTTTGGCGAGTGCGGTGGATATCCAGTCGAGGTATTCCGGCAGGCCGTCAGTGATTGGGACTGCAATGACCTCCGGAAGTTCGTAGGGGTGCAGTTTCCTGATGTTGTCCTGCAATGTATCAAATACCGCGCTGTGCGTCTTGATAATCAGCAGCAGCTCCGCGTCTTTTTCGATCTGGTTCTCCCAGCGGTAGATTGAGGTAATGCCGGGGACGATGTTGACGCAGGCCGCCAGCCGTTCCGTGACCAGTGCCGTGGCAATCCGCTCGGCCGACTCCCGGTCGGGTACCGTACACAGGACGATCTGCTGGGCAACAGGCATGGGGGCAATATACCTGAGCGCTGTTGGCAGGGCGAAATCAGGGCTACGCAACGCCGTGGTTGCCGGGTTTCCCGGCATGGTTATTGGCCGGGGTTTCGGTTATGTTGGGCGCGATGGCCCCGTTCCCCGTATTCCTGCTGTTATTTCTGCTGGTACCACTGACCGAGATCTGGTTCCTGATCGTCGTCGGTGGCTGGATCGGCGCCCTGCCAACGGTGCTGCTGGTGGTGGTGACAGCGGTCGCCGGGGCGGCCCTGGCGCGCTACCAGGGGTTTGCCACCCTGCAGCGCCTGCAGGCGGCCCTCGCCCGGGGCGAGGCGCCGGCGCTCGAGATGCTCGAGGGCGTGCTGCTGTTGATCGGTGCCTTGCTGCTGCTCACGCCCGGGTTCTTTACCGACCTGGCCGGCTTCGTCTGCCTGGTTCCGGCATCGCGCCGCTGGCTGGCGCTGCGTGGGCTGCAGCGGATGACTGTGCCGCCCGGCCCGCGCGGCGGTCCTTCCGATTCCGGGACCCCGGGTGGGCCACGCACCATCGAGGGCGAGTTTCAGCGCGACGACGATTGACGTTTGTCTGGCGGAATAAATTCCGCCCTACAACACCGTTCTTTGTAGGGCCGAATTTATTCGGCCTGTCCCCGGATTCCCCCAGTTCCCCGTAGCGTCTTGACAGGACGGTTTTCGACGCTATTATTAGCACTCACTAGAGGTGAGTGCTAATAATCGGTGCTCCATTAGTCCATTCATTTGTATGTAAAAGTAAGCATTAAGGAGATTGATAGATGAACATTCGTCCATTACACGACCGTGTAATACTGAAGCGCATGGAAGAAGAAACCACCTCCCCTGGTGGAATTGTCATTCCGGATTCGGCCGCAGAAAAGCCTGTTCGTGGTGAAATTATGGCTGCAGGCAGTGGCAAACGCCTTGAGAGTGGAGAAGTCATTCCATTGGACGTCAAGGTGGGTGACCAGGTCCTGTTCGGCAAGTACTCCGGTACCGAGGTCAAGGTCAATGGTGATGACCTGCTGGTGATGCGCGAAGAAGACATCATGGGCGTCATCGAGGCCTGAGCCAGCGCCAGCAGTACCTGATTTGATTATCCATACAGCATTCAAGAGGAACGTGTCATGACGGCAAAAGAAGTGAAATTCAGTGATGAAGCACGCCATCGTATGGTGGCGGG
>JAUVNM010000006.1 GCA_030599705.1 Gammaproteobacteria bacterium | reverse complement strand
GGTGAGGGCAAGGTGGAGAAAATGGCCAATATCTGCTTATACTACAGGAGGCATCCACAGAAGTACCCTGGAGGTACCGGCATGACCGATGTTCTCGACCCCATCGCTATGAATTTTATCTACGCAGCACTCGGCGGCCTGCTGACCCTGGGATTCATGTGGCTCGGCTGTATCCTCTTTAACAAGATCGTATGCAATTTCGATATCGGCGAGGAACTCGGCAAGGGCAACCAGGCCGTTGGCATGATGGTCATGGGGATGTTTATCGGGATTGGCATCGGCATTGGCCTGGTGATCGGGATGGGCCTGAACTAGCCATGCACCCGGCAGTTTTCACTATGGCCCTGCTGGCAATGGTTGCAACGGCCGGTAACGCCGTCGCCAGCAAGAAAAACAAGGTCACCGACTGGTCGGACAACTATGACCAGTATTTCAGGAAATACTCGAAACACTACTTCGGCCCCGGCTTCGACTGGCACTGGTTCAAGGCACAGGCCATTGCGGAATCCGGCCTGAAACCCAAGGCCAAGAGCAAGTCCGGTGCACGCGGCATTATGCAGATCCTCCCAAGCACCTACCGCGAGATCCAGGAAGAGAACCCCCACATGAAGGACATCGACGCACCACGCTGGAATATCGCGGCAGGCATCTACTATGACCGTATCCTCTACAAGCGCTGGAAGTCCCCACCTCCCGGAAATGAGCGCCTGTATTTTGCCTTTGGCAGCTACAATGCCGGGTACACGCGAATAAAAAACACCTTCCAGAAAGTCGGCCCGCCGACTGCCACCTGGGAACAGGTTGAATATCATGTGCCCGGACAGACACGTCATTATGTCAGGCGGATTCGCGGGTTAATGAAATAATGGGTGTCAGAGCACATTTGTTTCTAATATAAGCAGGAAATGTGCTCTGACACCATGCAAGCTCTGGAGGTAGGTGATGATTGCATTGCTCAGGAATGATGCCGCCGGCAAACTGGTATTACGCCTGACTGTCGGTATTCTCATGCTGTTTCACGGTGTCGGCAAGCTACTGCATCCCGGGTCACTGGATTTCATCGGCAGCAAGCTGGCCGGGTTCGGACTGCCGGACATCCTCACCTGGGGCATCTATGCCGGCGAGGTCATTGCGCCATTGATGATCATCCTCGGGATCATGGCGCGTCTTGGTGGCCTGCTCATCGTCATCAACATGCTGTTCGCCATTCTGCTGGTGCATACCGGTGACATCTTCGCCCTCACCGAGCACGGCGGCTGGCGCCTCGAACTGCAGGGATTCTACCTGTTCGGGGCACTGGCCATACTGCTGCTCGGCAGCGGCCGCTATGCCATCAAGCCGGACTGAAACCAGCAACAACGACTAGCACTCGATCACGTTCACGGCCAGACCGCCGCGCGCGGTCTCCTTGTACTTGGTCTTCATGTCGGCACCGGTATCGCGCATGGTCCGGATGACCTTGTCGAGCGACACGAAGTGCGTCCCGTCACCGCGCAGGGCCATACGCGAGGCATTGATTGCCTTCACCGCGCCCATGGCGTTGCGCTCGATACAGGGCACCTGCACCAGCCCGCCCACCGGGTCACAGGTGAGGCCGAGGTTGTGTTCCATGGCGATCTCGGCGGCATTCTCTGCCTGCTCGGGTGTCCCTCCCGATACTTCGGTCAGCGCCCCGGCCGCCATGGAGCAGGCCGAGCCGACCTCGCCCTGGCAGCCGACCTCGGCGCCGGAGATCGAAGCATTTTCCTTGTAGAGAATGCCGATCGCACCCGCGGTCAACAGAAAGCGCACGATGCCGTCTTCGCTGTAGCCGGGCGAGAATTTCCAGTAGTAATGCATCACGGCGGGGATGATGCCGGCCGCGCCGTTGGTCGGCGCCGTTACCACCCGCCCGCCGGCGGCGTTCTCCTCGTTGACCGCCAGCGCATACAGGTTGACCCAGTCCATGGTGCCAAGCGGCACCCTGTGCAGTTCGGTTTCATTCATCAACTGGCAGTGCAGGCGCGCGGCGCGGCGCTTGACCTTCAACCCGCCCGGCAACACGCCCTCGGTTTGACAACCGCGCTCGACACAGGCCTGCATCACCTGCCAGATAGTCAACAGGCCGGAACGGATCTCCGCTTCCGTGCGCCAGGCCCGTTCATTCTGCAGCATCACCTGGCTGATGGAGAGCCCTTGCTCCGTGCAATGCCCGAGCAACTGCGCACCGGTGGTAAAGGGAAGCGCGAGCACTGTCTGGTCTTCGACGATACGGTCGGCACCGGCAGCGGCCGCGCTGACCACGAACCCGCCGCCAACGGAATAATAGGTACGTTCATCAAGTACCCGGCCGCCCCTGCCGAGCGCGCGGAACACCAGGCCATTGGGATGGTAGGGCAGCGCCTCCTGTTTATTGAACACCAGGTCTGACTGGTCATCAAAGGCAAGCGTTTTTGCGCACGGTAACTGCAGTTGTCCGGACGTCCTGACCTGTTCGAGTCGGGAAGGAATGGCATTAACATCCACGCTGTCCGGCAATTCACCCTGCAGCCCGAGAATGACCGCCTTGTCCGTCCCATGCCCCTTGCCGGTAGCGCCCAGCGAGCCGTACAGCTCGACCTGGATACGCTCCACGTCGGCCAATACCCGGGATGCGCCCAGTTCATGAACAAACATGCCCGCGGCCCGCATCGGGCCGACGGTATGCGAGCTGGAAGGCCCGATACCGATCCTGAATAGGTCGAATACACTGATTGCCACGGGATGACCTGCGGGTTAGGGGAACACCCGTAGTTTATTGCTCATTGCAGGAATCATAAACATATTCCGGAGGGCCCTTCCCCTGAACGAGTGGTTTGCACCTTTCGAGCGTGAATCCGGTGCCCTGGCTGTCTCCCCTTGTCAGGGGCCGCTGCAAGTCCATGGCCCAGGCCAGCTTCTCGACCGGTTCCCGGTCTCACCTTCTCCCTGGACGCTCAACGGCTTCATCCCTGAAGCCGATGCCCCTGACAAGAAGACTGCCGGGACACCGGATTACCAGACTCAAGAGCTTGCCCGGTTGCTCGGGGTGCAGGGTGATTCCTCAAGGCCGTTGGCCGCAGGGATGCGGCCATCGAGCTTACAGGGACGTACTTGCAGCGTGTCTTGAGAAATCACCCTGCACCTCGAGTAACCTTTCTCGACAGGTACAACCTGCTCGATCAGGGTAACAGCCATTAAGAAATTCAGGGGGGTAAAACACCACGTGCGCCGGGGACCGGTGCAGGGTATGGAGTTGTCGCTGCCGCTTTACGCGACAGTCTGCCTTGCAGCTTATTGCTGTTGGCGTTCCGGCCGGCTCCGGGTTTTCCTGGGCAAGACAAGTTTTCCGGCACTGATACTGTCCGGTGTCAGTTCGGTGGCGACATCGAGTGCGGTCTGTCCACCCAGCAACAGTCGATCCACTTCCTGCTCGGCTTCCAGCCAGTCCTGCTCGGGATTCCCGTTGGTGAAGCCGCGGCGTTGCGCCTTGTGGTAGGCAGTCAACTGGATCAGGTCGTGACGGACCTTGTTGCTGATTACCATGCTGCCCGGTCCTTCATCGTCAGCAGATAACTGGCGTTTCAGTTTTCGGGAGGTGTTTTTCAGGGTACTTTCCAGCTTCTGGGAGAGCGAGTGTTCCAGCTCCTTGATCCGGTTCCACAGGATATCCATCTCCACGGACACCTTCTCGACGGTCATTTTTTCGGTCATGGTATAGCCTCCGCGTCAGGTTCGCACAGGGTTCCTCAACCACAACATCTTGCGATGCCACACCTAGCATAACCCTTTATTTTGAGATTGGAAGCACTTTCTCGCGGCGGCATGTACCCTCAGATATCGTCATTTTTCCGCCGGGAAACGGCTCAGGCGCTGGTGCCGCCGACCGTGAGCTCATCGATCAGCAGCGTCGGTTGTCCGACACCCACCGGGACACTCTGGCCTTCCTTGCCGCAGGTGCCGACTCCCGAGTCCAGCTGCAGGTCGTTGCCGACCATGGAGACCTGCTTCAACACCTCCGGACCATTACCAATAAGGGTGGCGCCCTTCACCGGGCGGGTGACCTTGCCCCGCTCGATCAGGTAGGCCTCGCTCGCGGTGAACACGAACCTGCCCGAGGTGATATCTACCTGGCCGCCGCCGAAGTTGACTGCGTAGAGTCCCTTGTCGACTGACTGGATGATCTCCTCCGGGTCTGACTCGCCGGCCAGCATGCAGGTGTTGGTCATGCGCGGCATCGGCAGGTGCGCATAGGACTCGCGCCGGCCATTGCCGGTGGGGGCCACCCCCATCAACCCGGCGTTCATACGGTCCTGCATGTAACCCTTGAGAATGCCGTTCTCGATCAGCACGGTGTGCTGCGTGGGGATGCCTTCGTCATCGACATTCAGGGAACCGCGCCGCCCGGGTATGGTGCCATCATCGATGACGGTACACAGCGGTGAGGCCACCTGTTCTCCCACCCGGCCGGCGAATGCCGAGGTACCCTTGCGGTTGAAGTCGCCTTCCAGCCCGTGACCGATGGCCTCGTGCAGCAGGATGCCCGGCCAGCCGGGGCCCAGCACCACCGGCATGGTGCCGGCCGGGGTCGCCACGGCATCGAGGTTGACCAGCGCCTGGCGCACCGCCTCGCGCGCATAGCCGAGCGCGCGCTCCTGCTCAATGAAGAACCCGTAATCGGTACGCCCGCCGCCACCGGCAGTGCCCTGCTCGCGCCGGCCATCCTGCTCGACGATGACCGTGACGTTGAAACGGATCAGCGGGCGCACGTCGGCCGCCAGGGTGCCGTCACTGACGGCCACCATCATGACTTCGTGGACACCGGCGAGACTGACCACCACTTCCCTGACCCGCGGGTCCTGGCTCCGTGCCTCGACATCCACCTGCTTCAGCAGGGCGACCTTTGCATCCGCGGTCATCCGGTCAAGCGGGTCGAGTGCCGGGTAGAGACTGTTTTCCGCACTGCGGTGCCAGGCCTGCAGCTTACCCTCGCTGCCCTGGCGCGCAATCGCGCGCGCCGCCTGCGAGGCATCCAGTAATGCCGGCATCAGGATCTCGTCGGAATAGGCAAAACCGGTCTTGTCACCGCTGATGGCACGCACCCCCGCGCCCTGCTCGATGCTGTGCGTGCCTTCCTTGACGATGCCGTCCTCCAGCACCCACGATTCATAGCGCGTGGACTGGAAGTACAGGTCGCCGCTATCGACCGCGTGGCCCAGCAGACTGCCGAATACCCGGTCGAGGTCGTTTTCATCAAGGCCGGCCGGGACCAGCAGGCGCTGGCGGGCGATATCGAGGTTGGATGTGGTCATGGGTATTTTTCAGTTAATGCGGGTCTGGTTGCTGTGTCATTAGAGTTGGAAGCGCTGTATTTTCTGCAGGAGCGGGCTCTTGTGCCCGCGTTTTTGGTATGCCCGCGAACAGTTCGCCGCCAAGGCGGCTCCTACAGTAGTTATACGATCATTGCATGTTATCCCCTGCAATGATCGCCGGATAACACCGGGTTCCCTTTATCCTGCCCCCTTGCGTTAGCCGCACTGCAGGCGGCGGTGCTCGATGCTCGGGAAGTTGCGGCGTGCATTGCCAAGGCGCTCCAGGTCGAGCGTCGCGCAGACCACGCCCGGGCCACGCCCGAGACTGTTCAGTACCGTACCCCAGGGGTCCACGATCATGCTGTGACCCCAGGTCTCGCGGCCATTGAGATGGTAGCCGCCCTGGTCGGGCGCGATCACGTAGCACTGGTTCTCGATGGCACGTGCGCGCACCAGCACTTCCCAGTGTGCCTGGCCGGTGATGGCGGTAAACGCGGATGGCAGGACCAGCAGTTCCATGCCGGCATCGAGCTGCTGCCGGAACAGTTCCGGGAAGCGCAGGTCGTAACAGACCGACAGTCCCATGCGCCCGAACGGGCTATCGATGACCACCACTTCACTGCCCGGCTCGATGGTCTCCGACTCGGTGTACTGCTCGTCGCTGTCGACAATCTGGACGTCGAACAGGTGAATCTTGTCATAGCGGGCAACCTGCCTGCCCGCGCTGTCGAAGACCAGGCAGACGGCGCGCACCTTGTCATCCGCATTGGCGACCAGCGGTATCGTGCCGCCGACCAGCCAGATACCGTGGCGTGCGGCCTGCTCTGCAAGGAACGCCTGGATGGGACCGTCACCTTCCGGTTCACGCACCACGACCTTTTCGTGCTCGGTCTTGCCCATGATGGCAAAGTTTTCCGGCAGCACCACCAGTTCCGCCCCCTGGCTGACCGCCGCACCAATCAGGCGCTCGGCCTCCAGCAGGTTGGCGCCGACATTGGGGCTCGAGGCCATTTGTATACAGGCAATCACACTCATGACACATCAATCCCGTCAATATATACAAGCGTTGGCGTGGTGAAACCGGTTCAGACAGGCCAGATAAGAAACTGAATCAGGTTCAAAACAGGATAGCACAGTTCTATTGTGCGACGCGGCCACTGCAACCGCGGTGTTTGCAGTGTTATGTCTACTCGAAAACCTCGAAGCCCCCGGCATCCGGTGCTTCCGTGCCCGGCGGGTCCACCAGCTTGATATTGACCTCGGTGTATACCGGGTCGGACCATGGACCGGTCACGGAGTATTGCCTGTGTGCAAACTTCGTATGCTTCTCCAGCTCATCCCCGAACAGGTGTTCTGCCAACAGCAGGGCCACGCCCACGACCGGGCCGCCAGCAATGGCGCCGGCAATCGGCAGACTGGAACTGACATGCGGAACCACGGTAATCAGTTCATCGTAGTCTTCGTCTTCAAGGCCGATGCGCCCGGAGATATCGATCCGCGCGGCAGGCCCCTCGATCACCAGGTCACTGGTATAGGCATCGCCATCACTGAGGACGAAGTGGCCCTCGATGCGATCGAATGTGTAGCCTTTCTTGTACAGGTCATCAAAATCCAGCGACAGGCGTCGCGGCAGTGTGTGCAGGCTGACCAGACCGAACACGCGCCCGGCACCCGGCTTGATGTTGAGCAGCTGGCCCTCCTTGATGACCAAGTGCAGCTTGCCGTCGATCACTGACGGCCGGAACGCCCACGGCGCGCCCGGCCAGGTGGCGCGCAATGATCCGTTGATTTCACCCCCGGCCACTTCTTCCTGGTAGTCGAACTCCTGGAGCAGCTTCTCCAGCGTGCCACCGGTCACCTCGATTTCGAATTGCGAGACCTGCCGCCCGGAATCCGTACGCCAGTCGCCGCTCGCTTCCAGCGACAACATGTCCGACTCGACAGCGAGGCGGCTAACCTGCACTGCGTCCGGGACAGTGCTTGCCTGCAACTGCACCTTGCCAAGTTTTATACCCTCGTACTTGAGCTGCTTGATCGCGATGTCGAGCCCCGGGAAGTCATTCGGATCGGAGGCCTTGGCGGCATCAGCGGCATCCGCCTGCCGCCTGAGCTTGAGCAGTTCCAGGTCAGCGGCAACCCGCACGACACCCGTTGTTCCGCGTTCCAGCAGGACCTTGCCCTTAACGGTGGATCCACCGAACACGAAGTTCTGTAGCGTACCGGTTTCCACGGCATACAGCGAAACATCCTCGAGTACGTGCCGCAGGAGTTCCAGTGTAGCGATTTCCAGGTCGAGCCTGAGCGGTGGGCCAGCGACCCCGTCAAACCGTGAAAACACCGGCTGCCATTCCGTCAGGGAAAAGTGTTCCAGCTGGCCGGCAATGTGCAGCTCCCGGGTGTCCGGCATGGTGACAGGTCGTGTTCCGATAATGATATTGCCCTGCTGCAGTGCCAGACCGCCATCTGCAGCACCGACACCAAAGATTCCCTGCAGCAGGCTGGCATAGCGAAAGTGCAGCTGCTGCTCCGGGTGTGCAAGCTTTTCAACAGTTACCGCCAGTGGCCGGCTGTCGGCTGCAGCCTTGCCGAACGGCGCCGGCAGGTCAATGGCAATGCCCTCGAGGCTGGATAAGAGTTCGAGACTGACATCCGGCGTCTGCTTGCGGCCTTCCAGTCGCGCGATAACGAGCCGCAGGTCCCAGTCACTGTTCCCGCTCAGAATTCCGTCAAGCGCCTGCTGTTCGCCGGCAACAATCGAGACGAAATCAACCGGCCCCCTGATCCCGATCCTGGTGGCTGAATCCTGCGGGTCGGTCCGGACATCGACCTTGACCGGCGCACCCCGCAACCGGGCCTGCAGATTCTTGCCGGTGATCCCGTCAGAATCGAAATCAAGTTTCCCCCTGATGCGTTCGAACCCGATCCCGCTGGCATTCACCTTCAGTCCATTACTCAACAAATGGATCTTGCCCTTGACGCCAACTTCACGGCCCGTGCCGTGCAGCGGGACAAACACGTCCAGATCGAGCTGCGCGTCCCCGGAACCGGTAACCTGGTCGACAAAGCCGCCGTAGAGTGCACCGAGTGGACTGCTGCCGAGTTCCGCCAGCATCACCGGCAATGCGCCCGTCACGGTACCCTTCAGCAGCAGGTCCGGCCTGCCCAGGTCGTTGATCCTGGCGTTCACGTGCGCGAGCGCTGCCGTGCGGATAGTGCCCTGGTGACTGACGATATCCATTGCCCTGCCGGTAAAATTGACCTGCGCGGCAAGTTCCCGGATCGGTGTCCAGTCCGCGTTGTAATCGAGCACGACATTGGTCACCGGCAACCGCACTTCCAGCTGCCCCTCGCCGTTGTCGAACGGCAACTTGTCCAGCGGCCCCTTTAGTACCACGCTGCCGTCGTGGATATCACCACTGACCAGGCTGCGGTCCAGCCAGGTCACCGCCTTCACCGGCATGACGCGGGCCGGCAAATAATGCTTGAGGCGGCCAAGCCGGGCACGGTGCACGTCGAGCTGCAGGTCAACCACCGGGGCGGCACCCGCTGCCGGGACAGACAGCTCCAGTTGCCCGGTAACCGCAAGATCCGCATTCGCAAGGTGCAAGGCATCCCCGGTCATCGTGAGGTGTCCGTCCCGCCACTGCCAGCCGATTTCACCGGTGACAGCGTCGAACAGCAAGGCATCACGAAACACGCCGGCGTCGGAAAAACCGGCATGCCGGGTGTGCAGCCAGACCGCGCCGCTGTCCTGCGTTCCGGTCACGCTGCCGCGCAGCCCGCTAACACCCGGACCAGCGGCCGGCTGGATACCCAGGTCCCGGAAGGTCATGTCAACTCCAAGCACCTCGTTGCGGTCCCCGGTCTGCCTGAGGTCGATGTAGAGTTTTTCGATCAACCCTTCCAGGTGCAGCCGGGCAATGCGGTGACGCTGCGACTCCGGAATACCGGGGGCTGTCCTGACCAGTGATTGCAGATCCTCGAGATACAGCCCGGTGAATTCACCGGAATAATACGCAGCCCCGCCGTGATTGCGCTGTGCGATCGAGATCCCGGCCCCCTCGCGCACGGCCGCGCCCTGCTCCACGACCAGTTGCTGTGCCGCGAATTGCCAGCCACCCTTACGCTTGCGCCAGCCGAAGCGGCCACTGAAGCGGTCAATCGCATAATCGGTCCCGGCATCCTCGCCCTGCTGATGCAGTTGCAGCGCAGTGGCCTCCAGTTCACCCCGGACCCTCGTGAGCTGCCCCGCTTTCAGGTCGACCCAGCAACGCAGATCGGCGCTACCACTGACATTGACGTCGGCGGCGAGCATGCGCAGGTTTTCCTGACTGATCTCCAGGGCCTGTCCCTGGATATAGAACCGGCCGCCCCATTGTCCTGGCTGCCCGCCTGCATTGCGGATCTCGGCGGCTATATCTACCCGATGACCGAGCTGTGGCGGCAACATGGCATAACCGGTCAACAGCGAATGCTCACCCGCGTTGTCCAGTGTTAACGTCACGTCGGTAAAACGTACCGGGTGACGTTGCGCATGCCGGTCTTCATAGATAATGACAGAGTCGTGGAGGGACAGGCGGTCGATGTCAAACAGCCCGGCGAGTGACGTGTCCTCCCCGGGATCGTACGTCATCCTGTCTATATGGAAGTTACCATCCGGGTCCCGGATGACCGTGACATCGGCGCCGATCACATCGATACTTTCCAGCAACAGACGCTGGTCATGCAGGGAGTTCTTTGCGTCGATGCCGATCCAGATCTCGTCGATGGCAAGCGCCGCCACCGCCCGGCCGGGCTCCGTGATCGCCACGTCCTGGAGCTTGAATACCGGGTTCAGTCCGCGCCAGGTCCCCTCGATGCGCCCGATGGTGACGGTCTTGTGCAGCACATCAGTAGCAAGCGCCTCGAGCTCGGTACGGTAGTCACCCAGTATCGGCACCCACAGGCGTCCAGCCGCGAGAACGATGGCTACGACCAGTAGCGCACCGACAGACAGCAGCCAGAGATAATGAAAGGTACGTGCCATCATGGGTTGCAGGTATCCGGATACGTGGAACGGTCAGACAGCCGGTCTACATGGGCACCACGTCATATTGTTCCTGTGTGAATAGCGACTCCACCTGGAACTTGATGGGTTTGCCGATAAACGCCTCGAGTTCCGCGAGACTGGTCGATTCCTCGTCGAGGAGCAGGTCGGCCACTTCCTGGGAGGCCAGCACCAGCAACTGCTGTGCATCAAACTGGCGGGATTCCCGCAGGATTTCACGAAAGATTTCGTAACACACGGTTTCCGGTGTCTTCAGTGAAGCCCGGCCACTACAGGTTGGGCAGGCCTCGCACAGCACATGTTCCAGGCTTTCGCGGGTGCGCTTGCGCGTCATCTCGACCAGCCCCAGCATGGATACCTCGCTGATATGGGTCTT
Source organism: Gammaproteobacteria bacterium (assembly GCA_030599705.1). Lineage (GTDB taxonomy): Bacteria > Pseudomonadota > Gammaproteobacteria > UBA9214 > UBA9214 > SZUA-186. Next base: position 6,873 of record JAUVNM010000006.1, on the reverse strand, counting down.
TGCATGGTCTTTTTCCAGGTACTTTTCCAGCGTGCGTAACACCTGGCGCTTGTGTTCCTCCTGGGTCATGTCGATAAAATCCGCAATGATAATGCCGCCCAGATTGCGCAGCCGCAGCTGACGTGCCAGTGCCTGCGCCGCTTCCAGGTTGGTCTTGAAAATGGTTTCCTCGAGCGTACGGTGACCGACGTAGCCGCCGGTATTCACGTCGATGGTGGTCAGCGCCTCGGTCTGGTCGATGATCAGGTAACCGCCCGATTTCAGCAGCACCTTTCTGCCCAGCGCTTTCTGGATTTCATCCTCGATACCGTACAGGTCGAAGATCGGACGCTCCCCGGGGTAGTATTCGATCTGCACCGGGAGGTCAGGCATGAACTGCCCGGTAAATTCCAGGACACGCTGGTAACTCTCGCGCGAATCGATGCGTATCTTTTCAATCTGGTCGTCAATCAGGTCTCGCATCACACGAATGCTGAGTGGCAGATCCTCGTAGATGACCGAAACCGGTTCGGTGTCTGCCATGCGGTCATTGATGGATGTCCACAGCTTGCGCAGGAACATCATGTCGGCACGCAGGGCCTCGGCGCTTACCCCTTCCGCCGCGGTGCGTGCAATGTAACCGCCCTCATCCTGTTCCGTCATGAACAGCTGGATTATGTCGCGCAGCCGGATGCGCTCTGCTTCATTCTCTATTTTTTGCGATATGCCGACGTTGCCGACCTTTGGTATGAACACCAGAAAGCGTGACGGGATGGTGATCTGCGTGGTCAGTCGCGCGCCCTTGGTCCCGAGGGGATCCTTTATGACCTGTACGATGACTTCCTGCCCCTCGCGCAACAGCTCATTGATGCCGGCGCCGGTGGCAGCGTCGGCAGGCTCGCTGCCGGCATTGCGCGGCAGGATATCGGAAGCATGCAGGAAGGCAGCCCGGTCAAGCCCGATTTCCACGAACGCGGCCTGCATCCCGGGCAACACCCGGCACACCTTGCCCCTGAAGATGTTGCCAACCAGACCACGGCGGCGCGCGCGCTCGATCATAACTTCCTGCAGCACCCCGTTTTCCACCAGCGCCACGCGCGTTTCCCTCGGGGTTACATTGATCAGAATTTCTTCACTCATATCCGTTCCCTGTCACATGCGGAAATACATCCAGTCCTGTTCGTTTCTGTAGGAGCGGCCTTGGCCGCGAATGCCGTTACATCATGCCACTCAGACGTCAGCCTGTTTGTTCAAACATCCAGTTCGCCAGCAAGCTGGCTCCTGCAGTTGTTTTTGAATCATGCCCAGAGTATTCTATAACTTACAACAATCAATAAGTTACAATATATTAATATTAAATTCCTTTAAGAGATCGGCTGTTTCGTAAAGCGGCAACCCCATGACACCGGAGTAGCTGCCTTCCAGCCGCTCGACAAACTGTGCCGCCCGGCCCTGGATGGCATAGCCACCGGCCTTGTCCCATGGCTCGCCGGTCTCCCAGTATGCCTGACATTCCGCCACAGCTAACGTGCGAAATCTCACGTTGCTGATACTCAGGCGGACGGCTTCGCTCACACCGGCAAGCGCAACCGCGCTGATCACCTGGTGGGTACGCCCGGACAGCTGCTGCAACATGGCAACCGCATGGTCCCGGTCACGCGGCTTGCCCATGATCAGGTTACCGGCAACCACCGTGGTATCCGCACCCAGCACCGGGCAGGAGTCCTTCGCACCCGGCAAGGCCTTGCCGGCACGCGCCTTCGCCAGCGCCAGCCGGGTAACATAGTCAGCCGGGGCTTCACCCGCCAGCTGCTGCTCGTCCACGTCGACATTCAACACGATAAAGGTGACACCAATCTGCTCGAGCAGTTCCGCCCGCCGTGGCGAGGCGGAAGCGAGGTAGATGTCCGGTTGTGTTTTCATGTGACCTGGTTACAGGTAAAATTTTTTCATTTCAATAAAAAGAATATTAACCGCAGAGACGCAGAGAAACTATTGCCACAAAAGCACGTCGTCCCCGCAAAGGCGGGGACCCATTAACACAATTGCATCAATAACCGTAATTGTTACCGGCTGCAAATACCTGGTTGTGTAATCAGGCTATAGGTGTTCATGGATTCCGTCCTTTGGTCCGCAAACGGTGCATCCCTGCACCGCTCCTCCCGCCTTCGCGGGAATGACGGATTGGTTGCACAGCCATACAAGGTTTTTCTCTGCGTCTCTGCGGGAAATCACGCCCGGTGATAGGGATGACCCGTGAGGATGGTCCAGGCCCGGTAGACCTGCTCGGCAATGACCACGCGCACCAGCGCATGCGGCAGGGTGAGCGCCGACAGCGACCAGTGCAGGTCGGCCCGCTTGCGGCATTCATCCGACAGGCCGTCCGCTCCACCGACCAGCAGGGACACGTCGCGGCCGTCCTGCATCCAGCCCCGCATCCGGGTCGCCAGGGTTTCGGTGTCCCAGGACTTGCCGCGCACGTCCAGGGCGACCACCGTCGCCCGTGGTGGCAGCGCGGCCAGTATCCGCCGTCCCTCTTCCTCCCTGATGCGTTCAGTATTCAGGGTTTTCCTGCGCTTGCAGGGCGGGACCTCGACCAGCACAAGGGAACATTCGCGCGGCAACCGGCCGGCGTACTCGCGGTAGCCCTCGGTGACCCAGGCCGGCATCCGGGTCCCGACCGCGACCAGGTTTATCTGCATGGTTCAGTCTGACTCCGGTTTGCGCAGCAGGCAGTCGATCATTCAGGGTGCAGGCTTTACATCACTGCCGACCGACCAGAGTTTTTCCAGTGCATAGAATTCGCGGACCCGGGGTATCATCACATGCACGACCACATCGCCCAGGTCGACCAGCACCCATTCCGCCGCCTGTTCGCCTTCTACACCCAGCGCCCGGTACCCGGCCTGCCTGGTCTTGCGGGTCACATTGTCCGCCAGCGATTTCACATGACGTGTCGAGGTGCCGCTGGCGATCACCATGTGGTCGGTAATGGATGTGAGCCCGCCGACATCCAGGATCCTGATATCGACACCCTTGAGTTCCTCGAGCGCATCCATAACCAGTACCAGCAGCTTGTCTCCCTGTGCATTTTCCACGGCTTCTGTTGATTCGTGCTTCATCAATGACTCCCGGCCTGATACAGGCCCTCGCGCCGGATGATCTCCAGTACCGCCTCCGGGACGAGGAAACCGGCACTCTCGCCTTGCGTCAGCAAGGTACGTATCCGGGTAGCGGATATTTCCAGTTGGGTCACATCGTGGAACAGGATGCGCCCGGCTGCATGGCTTTCCAGTTCTGCAGAATCCACGATTCGGTGCCGGCTGATAAATTTCTCCAGCTCGCCCGCGGCATGGATTTCACTGCCGGGCCGGGTCATGACAACCATGTGACACAGATCGATCAGCTCGTGCCAGCGATGCCATGTCGGCAACCCGTGGAAGGCGTCCATGCCGATCAACAGACACAGGCTTTGGGTGCCCAACCCGGCGCGCAGCGAGGTCAGCGTATCGAATGTCCACGACGGTCCGTCACGCTCCAGCTCGCGCCGGTCGAGGCTGAATTCCGGGTAGTTGCGTACGGCCGCTGCCAGCATCGCGGCCCGCTGCGCCCCGTCTGCAACCGGTTGCGGGCGATGCGGCGGGATATGGCACGGGAGCAGCCGTATCTCCTCGAGACCCAGCGCCTGCTGGATATCCAGCGCCGGCCGCAAATGGCCAAAGTGCACCGGGTCAAAGGTTCCGCCGAGGATGCCAATCATTGAGTCAGGCGGTATAACCGGTTAAAGGACTTCTTGCCACAGAGAACACAAAGCAAGTGCATCTTGTTTTCGGCATCCTGAAGACAGGTCAGGACAAGGCGACATGAAACTGACCAACTGCCGCATCCTGAACGCGCAGGGGCAGATGAATGATGTAAGGAACAGGATTATCAAAATTCTTGCTTATTTGTCTCTGTGTTCTCTGTGCTCTCTGTGGCAAATCTTTTTTTACTGTCATGTTCTGATGTGACCATCACCGAGGACGATATACTTCAGCGTCGTCAACCCTTCCAGCCCGACCGGGCCGCGCGCATGCAACTTGTCGGTGCTGATGCCGATTTCCGCACCAAGCCCGTATTCGAAACCGTCCGCGAAGCGGCTGGAGGCATTGACCATCACCGAGCTGGAATCGACCTCGCGCAGGAACCGCCAGGCACGCGGCAGCGATTCGGTAATGATGACATCCGTATGGTCGGAACCGTAGCGGTCAATGTGTTCGATCGCCGCATCCAGGTCGTCGACGACACGTATTGCCAGTACCGGTGCCAGGTACTCCGCTTCCCAGTCTGCTTCCGTTGCCGGGTTGATGTCCGGCAGGATCCGGCGGGTCGCTTCACACCCGCGCAGCTCGACTCCGGCTTCCCGGTAGCGTTCACCGAGCACCGGCAGGACACGCCCGGCAATCGCCCCGGCCACCAGCAAGGTCTCCATGGTGTTGCAGGTGCCGTAACGCTGCGTTTTCGCATTGACAGACACCGTTACCGCCTTGTCGATATCGGCCTGGTCATCGATATACGTATGACACACCCCGTGCAGGTGCTTGATGACCGGGACCCGGGATTCCCTGCTGATGCGTTCAATCAGCCCCTTGCCGCCACGCGGCACGATCACGTCCACGTAGTCCTCCATGCGGATGAGTTCCCCGACCGCCGCGCGATCGGTAGTCTCGATGACCTGGACCACGTCAGCCGGCAGCCCGGCGCTGGCCAGTCCCGCGTGGATACACGCGGCGATGGCCTGGTTGGAATGGATGGCCTCCGAACCGCCGCGCAGGATGGCGGCATTGCCGGACTTCAGGCACAGGCCGGCGGCATCGGCGGTCACGTTGGGGCGTGATTCATAGATAATCCCGATCACCCCCAACGGCACGCGCATGCGCCCGACCTGGATGCCCGAGGGACGGAAGTTCATTTCGGAAATGCTGCCGACCGGGTCCGGCAGCAGTGCGATCTCGCGCAACCCTTCCGCCATGGCGGCGATGCGCACATCATTCAGTTCCAGCCGGTCCAGCAGTGCCGCATCGAGGCCGTGCTGGCGGCCGGCGGCAAGGTCTTTCTCATTTTCCGTCTTGAGCCGGTCAGCAGCCGTCTCGATGGCCGCGGCAATGGCGTTCAAGGCCGCATCTTTCATCCCGGACGCGGCCCGGCTGCTCTGCTTCGCCGCCACGCGCGCACGCCGGCCCACCGCCTGCATGTAGGCAGGCACATCGACAGTTATGGCTTCAGCTTTTGCACTCATAGCACTGGATCGTCACGCGGATTCTGTCAGGGGCGCCGGCCGGATTGCGTTTACACCGCCCAGTTGCAGGGTCAATTGTAACAGCTCATCCCAGGCGTTGCCTGCCGCCCGGCCCTTGATAACCTTGTCAATCGTGGCACATTGACGCAGCAGGTCCTGGCAGTCACTGCTTGAGAGGCGTTGCAATGCCCGGGTAAATTGCGCCTTGCGATTCGCCCATACCCGAAACCTTGCCAGGACTTTAGCGACAGGCTCGCCGCCTGCCATACTGGCTGCCATCAAGACGAGCTGCCGGATGTCCTTCGCCAAAGACCACAACACCACCGGTGGCGCGACCCCTTCACCGCGCAGCCCGTTCAGGATGCGTACACTGCGGGCAGCCTCTCCCGCCAACGCACTGTCAGCCAGAACGTACACGTCAAAGCGGGCACTGTCCGCCACTGCCCGGGTAATGTCATCGGCCTCGACCGGCCCCGCGCCCTGGAGCAGGTAGAGTTTTTCGATCTCCTGCATGCACGCCAGCAAATTGCCTTCCGTGCGCTCCGCCAGCAGGGCAACGGCGTCCCCGGCGGGTTGCAGGCCACGCTGCTGCATACGGTCACGCACCCACCCTGACAACTGGCTTGCATCCAGCGGCCAGACGAACACCACCACACCGGCCGTGTCGAGCGCCTGCACCCACTTGCTCTTGCGCGCCGCCGGCTCCAGCCTGCCGGCCGTGACCAGCAACAGGGTGTCATCGGGTAGCTGTTCGGCAAAATCCCGCAATGCCTGCGCACCTTCCTTGCCTGGCTTGCCAGTCGGGATACGCAGATCCACCACGCGACGCTCGGAGAACAGGGAAAGACTGCCGGCCGCCGCCGCCAGCGAACCCCAGTCAAAGCCGGGCTGGACGGTCAGCACATCGCGCTCCGTGAACCCCTGCTGCTGCGCCTGCGCACGCACGGCATCGGCGGCCTCCATGACACGCAGGGGGTCGTCCCCGCTGATGAAATACAGCGGCGCGAGTGATTTCTTCAGGTAATTTTCCAGTTGTTCCGGCGTTAACTGCATTACCTGCTTGCCGCCGCAATCCGCAGCATCGCCATATTGACAACATCAAGCTGCAGCTCCTTGCTGATCAGGTCGGCCTCGCGTTGCTTGGCGAGGATATCATCCTTGTTGAACACAAAATCACGGCTGAGTGTGACTGTCTGCTTCTCGACCAGCGGCTGGTTGTCAGATGTCACCACGTCGAAGCGGATCATCTGGCGGATCAGGATCTCCTGTACCTTGCCGCCGATATCCACGGTAAGTACATCTTTCTCGTCCCGGTTACCGAGGATTCTCAATATCGCGGTCGCCTCGTCACGGTTCTCCGTGACGCGTACACCTCGGCCTTCAAGGGCATCCCGGAAATCATCATTCAGGGTATCGAACGGTTTCTTGCCCTGGATATAAGTGACGGCCATGGCATCCGGCAGATCGGCATCCCCGCGCAGGTGGAACCCGCAGGCATTGAGCATCAACACGGTGAAACCCAGCACCAGAAACCGAAGAACCGACACGGAAAGATTATGTTTCCCCATCTCAGGCAACCACGTTCACCAGCTTGCCCGGCACCACGATAAACTTCT
>JAUVNM010000331.1 GCA_030599705.1 Gammaproteobacteria bacterium | reverse complement strand
TTGACTTCCGCGGCATCGATATTTTTTCCCTTTGCCTGCTCGACAGACAAGCCGGCAAAGGCCGCCTGTGGACGCGAGAAGATCACGCCGCAGTCCTTGTCCTGGTCGTATTTCATGTTCTCGCCGAGGATAGTGGCCGCGGTGACCCGGCCCTGTTGCGCCGCCGTGTGCGCCAGCATCAGGCCGCCGATCACGTCACCGACGGCAAATATATGCGGCACGCTGGTATGGCAGCGGCTGTCTGCCGTCACCATACTGTTGTCACTGGCCACGCCGGCCGCCGCCAGATCAAGATCATCGAGTTCCGGGCGTTTGCCGGTCGCCATAATGATGTAGTCAACCGTCAGGCTGCGCTTCTTGCCGTCCGCATCGGTATACGCGAGTTTCATGGCGCCCGGCGTCCCGCTAATCTTGATGACGGTTGCCGCGGTATGCACATCCAGTCGCGGCTCGTCATTCAGAACGTCCGCCAGCGCCTGCGCGATTTCCGTTTCGACCTCGGCGAGAATGCGCTCCTGCGCCTCGAGCAGGGTGACCTTGCTGCCGAAGTCCTGGAAGATCTGCGCCATTTCCACACCGATGGCCCCGGCACCGATCACGGCGAGCTTTTTCGGCGGTGCATCCAGCGCCCACACGGTATCCGAGGTCAGCACACCACCGCTTTCCAGTCCCTCGTGGGCGCCGGGGATCGGCGGCACCAGCGGCGGCGCACCGGTGGCAATGACGGCACAACCGAAACGGACGGTGTCCTTGCCAAGCGTTTCCGGCACCGCGGCACGCGTGTGCGGATCCTTCTGGTTGGTGGTCTTGTTGATCGCGAGGGTGTGGGCATCGACGAAACGGCCAAAGCCCTGGATATAGTCGATGCGCACGCCCTTGTCGGTCTTGAGCGCCATTTCGCCGCGGGTCTCCAGCACCTTGCGGCGGTGCGCCTCAAGATCCTTCCACACCAGTTTTGCCCGGTTGGTACCGGTTACCCCGAGGTATGCATCCTCTGCCCGGTCACGGAGTCGGTCGGCCGCGGCACGCCAAGCCTTGGAGGGGATGCAGCCACGCCACAGGCATTCGCCGCCCGGAAACGGGGAATCGTTGATAATGGCCACCTTCAGCTTGTGGGCCACCAGGTCACGCGCACAGTCCTCGCCACCCGGACCGCCGCCGATAACGACCACGTCGTAATCCCAGTCGCCTTCGGGTATCGCCGGGCCGCCGGGACCCATCCAGTCGTACGGTTGCTCGATCAGGCCCTTGAGTGAATACAGGAATTTTGCGACATCCGCGCCGTTGATGACGCGGTGGTCCGCAGTAATGGTGAAGGCACTGCCCTTCTCCGTGTTCGCGGAAATCGCCAGGATCGCGGCCAGCCCCGGTGTCGCGATGGCATCAAAATAACTGACATCGAACATGCCCATGTTGGAAATCTGGAACGTAGCACCGGTAAATTCCTCGGGATTCAGGTGCCGGGTACGCGCGCGTGCCACCAGATCCTTCCAGTCAGCGTTAAGCTCGGCCAGCTCACGTGCTTCACAGCTGCGCAGTATGGGTACCACCAGGCCACCATCATCCGCCGCGACCGCCATGCCGATATCCACCTGGCCGCGCTCGACCAGCTTGTCATCCGGCTGGTAACACCAGTTCATTTTGGGATGCTGCTGCATGGTCAGTGCGCAGGCCCTGGCAATCGCCACGGTCACCGAGATGCCGGCCTGCTTGGCCGCACTTATCAGGGCTTCGAGGTGGATATGCGCGGTCACCCGGAAGGTCGGCATCGAGATCGACGACGCCATGGCGCGCGCAATGGCTTTCTCCATGGATTTCATCGGCCGGCCGTTACCGGGTACCGCAACCTCATAGGGCGCCGGTGCGCGCTGGATATCCGTTGCCGTGATAACGCCGCCCGGCCCGGAACCACTGAGACGATCGAGGTCGGCGTTCAGCTGCCCCGCCAGCTTGCGCGCCAGTGGCGAGGCCTTGCCACCTTGCGGGCGTGGCGTTGGCCCGGCGCCGGAGGCAACCGGCTGGACCGACCCGGCCGCCGGTGTGGGTGTGGCCGCGACCGCCGGCTCGGCCGGCACGGCTTCGGCCGCAGGCTGCGGGCTGTGTTCGGCTTCGCTGTCGACAACCGCGTCCGCTGAATCCACCAGGTAACCGATGGCGTGCGTGACCGCCACAACGGCATCAATCGGGGCAATCGGCCCGGAAAGGTAGCCGTCACGAAACACCTCCACATCCATGACCGCCTTGTCGGTCTCGACCGTGGCGACGATATCGCCACGCGCCACCTGGTCACCGATATTTTTCTCCCAGCTAACGATGACACCTTCCGTCATGGTGTCGGAGAGCTGGGGCATCTTGATTACATAGGGTTCAGCCATAGTCATCCATATAAATAGATAAACAAGCCACAGAGATCACAGAGAACACAGAGTAATTATTTCTTTAAAAATTCTTTTCTCTCTGTGTACTCTGTGCCCTCTGTGGCAAATTCATTTACTTCCTAAACACCAAACATTCCGCGTACCGCCTCGACCACGTCATTGGCATCCGGCAGGGCCATCTTTTCCAGCGAGTGGTTGTAGGGAATCGGTACGTTCAGGGCCGATACCCGGACCGGCGCGGCATCCAGTTCGAAGAAGCATTCCTCGTTGAGGATCGCCATCACCTCGGCGCCTACACCGACCGCCGGCTCGGCCTCCTCGGCGATGACGGCGCGGTGCGTCTTCATCACCGAGTTGC
>JAUVNM010000345.1 GCA_030599705.1 Gammaproteobacteria bacterium | reverse complement strand
CTTCAGCTCGCTCCTACATCCTGGGTAACTCACTGCTGCCCGACAACCACACGTCAACCGCACGTGCACACTGCCGGCCTTCACGAATGGCCCAGACAATCAGGGACTGGCCACGGCGCATGTCGCCGCAGCTGAATACGCCGGGCGTGGAAGTCTGGTAATCGGTTTCCAGGGCCGACACACTGCCGCATTCATCAAGCTTCAACCCCAGCGACTCAACCAGGCCGCGATGCACCGGGTGCGCATAGCCCATGGCCAGCAATACCAGCTGCACTGGCAACTGTCGTGCCCTGCCAGGCAGCACCTGCTTGTCCCAGCCGCCACCGGCACGTCGTCTCCAGCGTAATTGCCGCAGTATCAGGCAATTCACGTACTCCAGTCCCTCGAATGCTACCGTGTCGAAACCCCAGACATGCCTGCAGCCCTCGGCATCATGGTCTGTCTCATGCCATTCCTGCACATGCTCCGGCCAGTAGTCACGCACCTCGGCGTGTAACGGTGGCCGGTCATGGTACTGGAGCTGGGTGACCTGGCGCGCACCCTGGCGAATGGCAGTACCGACACAATCGCTGCCGGTATCGCCGCCACCGATTACCACCACGTCCTTGTCGTAAGCCGTGATCACGCTTGCATGTGCATCGTGATCACCGGCGATGCGCCGGTTCTGCTGCACGAGGTAATCCATCGCAAAGTGGATCCCGTCAAGCTGGCGTCCCGGCACGTCGATGTCACGCGGCATTTCCGAGCCACAGGCCAGGACCACGGCGTGTGCTGTGCGGCGCAACTCCTCGATATCAAGCTGTACGCCGACCTCGACACCGGTCCGGAATATCACACCCTCTGCCTGCAACTGCTGCAGGCGCCGGTCTAGCACCCGCTTTTCAATCCGGAAATCCGGAATCCCGTAACGCAACAGCCCACCGATGCGGTTCGATTTTTCATAAACCGTGACGCGGTAACCGGTACGCGCCAGTTGCTGCGCACATGCCAGTCCGGCCGGGCCGGAACCGATGACCGCAACCCGCCTGAACAGCTGGCGCGCACTGCGTTGCGGTTTTACCCAGCCATACTCCCAGGCATGCTCGGCAATCGCCAGCTCGATCGAGCGGATGGTAACGGGGGAATCGGTCAGGCGCAGCGTGCACGCATCCTCACACGGGGCCGGGCACAGCCGCCCGGTGAACTCGGGAAAGTTGTTGGTGGATTCCAGCTCCAGCCATGCACTGCGCCATTGCGTGTCATGCACCAGCTCATTCCAGTCGGGGATAAGATTGTGTACCGGGCAGTAGCTGTGACAGTCCGGCGTACCGCAGTCCATACAGCGCGTGGCCTGGCAGCAGGCCTGGCTGTGCGGCATCACCTGCTCGTACTCGTGCCAGTGGCGCACCCGTTGCCCGGCGCCCTGCTTGCGTGCCTCCTTCCGCGGGTACTTCAGAAATCCGGCAGGATCCTCCATCGGCTGACACCTCGTCCGGGAGCCTTCACTAAGTGTAGACCATCAGGCAATCACACAGATTGTCAATGACCTGGGCAAACCTTGAAGAAAGTGTCGAAATACCCAGGCGGTCAAGTCAGGCCGTCAGCTGATTGAGTGCCGAGTCAATCAGCCGGAGTTTCTCCGTGCGACCGAGCTTCTTGATGGCCGCCTCGCGCTTGCTGGCGGAACTGCGGGAGTGGCCGTTTTCGAGATAGACGAGCTGTTTCGGCAGGCGGCCACGAAAGTATTTAGCACCGCCCTGCCCGGCATGCTGGTCCAGGCGACGTGAGACATCGATGGTGATGCCGGTATAGAGCGTGTTATCGGAACACAGAATGATATAGACCTGCCAGTCCATGGCCCGAGTCTAACCGAATATGGTACGACCGGTAAGCGCCGGGGCGTTTGTGGTAGCATGCGCTGCTCGCAGGCACACGACATCAGGAGTCTACACATGCAGATCGATAAACACAGCATCGTCACGCTACACTACACCCTGAAGGACAGCGACGGCAATGTTATCGACGAATCCAGTGACGGCAGCTTCTGCTATCTGCACGGCGAGAACAACATCATCCCCGGGCTGGAGAATGCGCTGGCCGGCAGGATCAGCGGCGATGAGCTTTCCGTTTCTGTCCCGCCGAAAGAAGGTTACGGCGAGCACGACGCGGAACGCACCCAGGCCGTACCGCGTGACATGTTCCCGCCGGAACATGAGATCGAGGCCGGCATGCAGTTCCAGGCAGAGGGGCCCGAGGGGCAGGCACTGCTGGTCACGGTCGTCAAGGTGGAGGACGACTCGGTCACTGTTGACGGCAACCACCCGCTCGCCGGCGTGCAACTGAATTTCGAAGTAAAGATCATCGATGTGCGTACTGCCAGTGAAGAGGAAATCGAGCACGGCCACGTGCACGGACCCGACGGGCATCACCACTAGTACTCCTTCAAGATGATATTGCCGGGTTCAGCGCTCCTGTGGTGTTTCGCAGCAAGGCGCCGTGCACAGGCAATGGCCTGAGTCCTTGTCAAGCGCGGCAACGCCGCTGCGGGACAGCACAGGAGTGCCCGAAGGGTTGGCCTGTCAGCGTCCATGGCTACGTTGCGCCTCTTGGAAAGGACTATGGCCATTCCCTGCGAGGCGCGCCTCGCCTAAAGCGCCTACTGTTGGTGCCCT
>JAUVNM010000023.1 GCA_030599705.1 Gammaproteobacteria bacterium | reverse complement strand
TGAATCCGTAATTATCACCTTGATAGAGCACTAGTGAGATAACCGGAGACGCCGGCTTGAAACAGGCGCTATACGCGGCTAAAGTCTATACAGGAGCTGATTGATAACCCGCCAGTCACTAATAAAGAGGAGCAGCGAAATGGCCGAGACAATGAACGACATTATGCACCCCGGTGAAGCAGATCCGGGTTTTCCGAATGCGCCGGGCGGGTGGTCGCAGCCGGATGCGGCAGCCGCCGCAGCCGGGGATGGACTCAATGCCGGCGCTGATCACTGGGAAGCGGTACGCGCCCTGCAGGAATATTATTCACGCCATGACCAGCAGGATATCAATGCCCGTGAACTGCACGATGCCCTGGATGAAAAGTTTCACGACAAGGGCGGCATCAAGTATCTCTACACACTGTTTCCGGGCGGGCCGATTTCCCAGGGTTGCCGTCTTGCCGGGCTCGAGGCACCTGCCGGCAGCGCGGACTCCAGTTTTGGCAGCGTGCAGTAGTCGCAGGAATTGATGAAAACGCGTTTGTGAATGCATGCTGCTGTGGCTGAGCGTCCGGTCTCGGCGGGTGAGGTCGTGGATTTCTGGTTCTCGGAGGAATCGCGCGAGCACTGGTTCCGCTCCACCCCGGATTACGATGCACGGGTCAGGTCCCGGTTCGAGGCAGCCTGGGAACTGGCGCGTGACGGGGCACTGGTGGACTGGGAACAGACCGCCGACGGCGCACTGGCCCTGGTGATCCTGCTCGACCAGATGCCGCTCAACATGTTCCGCGACCAGCCGGCGGGTTTCAGTACCGAGGCACTATCGCGTACGGTGGCGGAACGCGCGATTGCCCGGGGGTTCGGCCGCGACGTGGCGGAAGATCGCCGGGCATTTTTCTACCTTCCCTACATGCACAGCGAGTTGCTCGCCGACCAGGACCGCTCGGTCGAGCTGTTCAGCCAGCCCGGGTACGAACAAAATCTCAAGTGGGCCCGGCACCACCGCGAAATCGTGCAACGCTTCGGGCGCTTCCCGCACCGCAATGCCATTCTCGGGCGCGCGAGTACTCCCGGGGAAACAGAGTGGCTTGATTCACCGGATGCATTCAATCCGTAAGATAGTGTCAGAGCACATTTACTGCTTATATTAGCGTTTAATGTGCGCTGACACCTGTTACTGCAACTTCCCGAGCACATGCGCAACGGCGTGCAACCCGAAGCTGGCGGTGACTGTCATCACGGAGCCCAGGCCGCCGGCGCAATTGAGTCCACCGACCCCGGTCGACTGCGGCTTGTCGTAACAGATACTGCCGTCTTCTGCCGGGAATACCGGCTGTTCGCGGGAATAGATGCAGGGGATGTCAAAACGCCGCTTGAGGTTCTTCGGAAACCCGTAATTCTGTCGCAGCAGCTTGCGGGTCCTGGAGAACAGGGCATCGTGCTCCGTGTTGCTGAGGTCGGCGGTCATGATCTGTGCCGGGTTGGCCTGGCCGCCGGCGCCGCCGACCGCGACGACCCGGACCCTGTTGCGCTTGCACCAGGCAATCAGTGCGGCCTTGATGCGGAAATCATCGACGCAATCGATGACGTAGTCATATTTTCCATCGAGTAATTCACCGAGGTTGTCGAGGCCGAGGTGGTCCTCGATGCTGTTGACCCGGCACTCGGGATTGATCTGGCGGACCCGTTCAGCCATTACCTCCACCTTGGCCCTGCCGAGCGTGTCATCGAGTGCGTGCAGCTGGCGGTTGATGTTGGATTCAGCCACTTGGTCGAGATCGATGAGGGTGATCTGTCCGATGGCACTGCGCGCCAGTGCCTCGACGGCCCAGGAACCGACACCGCCGATGCCGATAACACAGACGTGCGCGCACCGGAACTTCTCCAGTGCCATTGCGCCGTACAGGCGCGCAATCCCGCCAAACCGGCGTTCCGGATCGGTACTGGTTTTACTGGCCTGTGGCTCGGGCGGGTTCATGCGGGTGTTGTCGTGTGATGGCATGGGAAAGATAGCAGATATTCTTGCTGGGTAGTTCCCGGCTGGGTTTGCCGTGTCAGGACGCATACAATTCAGTTATGGAAATCATCGATACCCATTGCCACCTGGATGTGGCGGCCTTCAACCCGGACCGCGCGGCCGTGCTGGAACGCGCCCGTGCCGGCGGCGTGGCGGCGATCGTGGTACCTGGCATCGAGGCGAGTGGCTGGGACGGGCTGCAGGCGTTGTGCGATTCCGGGCCGGACCTGTTCCCGGCATTCGGCCTGCACCCGGTATTTACCGCGGTGCACAGCGACGCCGACCTGTCCCTGCTGGAAGCACGCCTGGTCGGGCAGCGCCCGGTGGCGGTGGGCGAGATCGGGCTGGATTACTATATAAAGGACGCCGATCGTGCGCGCCAGCAGTCGCTGTTCGAGGCCCAACTGGTCATGGCGCGTGATGCCGGGCTGCCGGTCATCCTGCATGTGCGCAAGGCGCATGATCAGGTGCTGTCGACGCTGAAGCGGATACCCGTACCCGGCGGGACGGCACATGCCTTCAATGGCAGCCTGCAACAGGCACAGCACTATGTCGAGCTCGGCTTCAAGCTCGGGTTTGGCGGGATGCTGACCTACGAGCGTTCCGTCAAATTACGCAGCCTGGCGCAGGCGCTGCCACCGGAGGCCATCGTGCTGGAGACCGATGCGCCGGACATGGTGGTTGCACAACACCGCGGTGAACGCAACAGCCCGGAGTACCTGCCGGACTGTCTGGCTGCCCTGGCCGCGGTGCGTGATGAACCGCCGGCAACGGTCGCTGCCCGGACAACCGCGAATGCCCGCGAGGTGTTCGGGATATCCGGGAGCGTGAGTACATCGGTATGAAACACTAGCGCATGAATTCCCGCTGGCACTGTTTCACCGCGTCCCTGGTGCTGCTCACCGCAGTCACCCTGGCGTTCGCGACGGCCGATGAAACCGGCGGCTGGCGCCTGGCAGAGGAATCCAGTCCCTATCTGCAGATGCATGCCGGCAATCCGGTTGAATGGTTCCCGTGGGGCACGGCCGCCTTCGAGAAGGCGCGCCGCGAAAACAAACCGCTGTTTATATCCATTGGCTACTTCACCTGCCACTGGTGCCACGTAATGGCGCGCGAGTCATTCATAAATCCCGAAATCGCGGCCTTGCTGAACAGGAATTTTGTTTCCATCAAGATCGACCGGGAACAGCGTCCCGACCTGGATGCCGCCTATATGAAGTACGTGGTGGCCACTCGCGGGCAGGGTGGCTGGCCCATGTCGGTGTGGGCCACGCCGGACGGTTACCCGTTCGTGGGCGGCACTTATTTCCCGCCGGAGGACGCCGGTGGCCGCCGCGGCCTGAAGCAGATGCTGCAGCAGATCAGCGAACTCTGGAACACGGACACGGACGGGGTGCGAGCGACCGCTGAGCGCGCGGTGGTAATGCTGCGCCGGCTTGGCAGTTCTGCTGAGCCATTAAAGCAGCTGACCAGCGACACGCTGGAAACCGCACGCCGGATGATCGCCGGCCAGTACGATGAACTGCAGGGCGGCTTCAGCCCGGCGCCGAAGTTCCCGCAACCGGCACGCCTGCTGTTCCTGTTGCAGGACGATGACAAGGCCGGTGTTGACATGGCGTTGTTCACCCTCGACCGGATGGCTGCTGGCGGCATCAATGACCAGTTGGGCGGCGGCTTCCACCGTTATTCAACCGACTTCGAGTGGCGTGTACCGCATTTCGAGAAAATGCTGTATGACCAGGCACTGATCGCACGCGCCTACCTCGTTGCGGCGCGTCTGACTGGCACAGATCGTTATGCGGACACCGCCCGCCATATGCTCGATTTCACCCTGGCGCAGATGCAATCCCCGCAGGGCGGGTTTTATTCCGCGCTGAGTGCCGACAGTCCGGCCGGGAGTGGCAGCGGCGAACACATGCAGGAGGGGGCGTATTACACCTGGACACAGGCGCAGCTGGAGGCGGCACTCGATGAACGGCTGTTACGTGACTGGGCCAGTGCGCGTTACGGGATCAAGGAGCACGGTAATGCCATCAGTGATCCGCTGGGTGAACTCGCTGGCAGAAATGTTCTCTACGTCGCCCGCGATCTGAATGCGCTGGCGCAGCTGTTCGATACGGACCTGCTTACCGCACGGCTGCGCATGGCGGCCGTCGATGCACGCCTGCTGGCCGCCCGGCAACAGCGTCCCGCGGTGCCCGTAGACGACAAGGTGGTGACCGCCTGGAACGGGTATCTCATCACCACGCTGGCCCAGGCAGGACATCAGCTGAACCAGCCGCGCTATCTGGAGGCCGCCGCCCGTGCCGCGGATTTTATACTGACGTCGTTGTACGACGACAAGACGGGTCGCCTGTATCGCGACTGGCGTGCGGGCGTGCGCGGTGTGCCGGGGTTTTCCGATGACTATGCCGCGCTTGCCGAGGGCCTGCTGATGCTCCACCGGGTGACCGGTGACAAGCGCTGGTTGCTACCGGCGCAGCGCCTGGTCGATACCCAGTTGCAGCTGTTCCGGGATGACAAGGCCGGCGGGTTCTACCGTACGCCACGGGACAGCGGTCTGTGGATACGCGAGAAGGAGGCCGTGGACGGGGCCACCGTAGCGGCCAACGGGGTTTCCGTGCATGTCCTGCTGGAGCTGGCCAGGGCAACGGGTAATGACGATTACCGGGACCGGGCCCGGCAAACGGCAGCCTGGGCCGGGGCGCAGCTCGTCGCTGCGCCGGACTCCATGGCATATACTTTAATCAGGTGGCCGGAGCTGCTCCAGCGCCCTGTACCGGTGGCCGGGACAGAGGACGGGGATGAAAAGTAACTGGCTGTATCGCGGGTTATCTGCCGGGGCCGCCGCCATCGGCGTTTTCCTGTTGTGGCAACCGGCGGTACCGTTCGATATCCATGCGGACATCCAGCAGCGCTTGCTGGAGGCGGAACTGGGCAGTGCGACCACGTTTCACTTTGCCGGCGGGGCGCGTGTGCCGGCAGCGGCCGGTACCCCGTCGAAAGTCCTGCTGAGGGATCTCGGGTCCGCGCAGCCGCAGGCTCGCTGGCAGGCGGCCAGGGCACTCTCGGAGCGGCGCGATCCGCGTGCCGTGGAGGCCGTTATCCGGGCCATGCGCGACCCCGCGGGTACCATTCGTGTCTGCATCATGGCCAGCGCACTGGGGCATCTGAAGGATCCGCGGGCCCTCAGCGCACTGACCGAAGCGGCGTTTGATCCCGGCAACCGGGACCTGCGTCTGTGTGCGATCCAGTCACTGGGCATGATCGGTGACCGGCGCGCCGTACCGGCGTTGATTGAGGCCATCCAGTCGCGCAACAATCCGGTGAGTGCAGCCAATGCCATTGCCCGGATGGGCGATGAGCGTGGTGTCATGCCGATGGTTGTTGCCGCGGGCGATCCACGGCTGCGCCTGTGGATGGTGATGGCGCTGGGTGAGCTCGGCCGTCCGGAAGCAGCCGCTTACCTGGCTTCACTGACTGCGGACCCCGGGGCATCAATACGCCAGGCCGCGGCCGAGGCGCTCTGGAAGATCGAACAGTTGTCAGGTTCAGACCCGGTTCAGTCGCTCGCTGATGTGCTCGGTGGCAGGGGCCCGCTTGCACGTCGAACCTGGGCTGCATTTCGTCTGGGGGAGCTGGGACAACCCGGGGCCATTCCCGGTTTGTTGCAGGCACTGGCAGATCCCGATCCTGAGGTGCAGGGCCGGGCGGCCGCGGCATTGATCCGTATCGGTCAGCCGGTCGTAGCTGCTGTACGGCGCCTGGCTGTCAATAGCGGGGGACAGGGGCAGCTATATGCAACGGCAATCCTTGGCTATACCGGCGGGAAAGCGGAGATAACCTTGCTTGAGTCACTGGCCGGAGTCGATGCAAATGGTGATCTGATTGCTGTCGCAGGACGTTCTATTGAATTGATACACCGTTTTACCCGTCCGCCTGATGACTTCGTCGAGCTGGCGAATCTATAGTCCATATAGTCCACTGCCGTCCCACAATATTGAGGTCGTGGCTGTAGGCGAGGGGGGAGAGCAGGACGCGGAAGCTTTTACCACCTGAGTTCGCGGGCAAGCCCGCTCCTACAGACAATACCACGGATGGACATTCAGGCACCTGTAGGAGCCAGCTTGCTGGCGAACCTGATTCCACTGCATTTTATCCGGGCCAGAATTGTTGTGTTGTTATTCGGGGTTGTATTATTCCGCCGGATCCAGGATGACATCGATGCGGTTATTGGCAGCCGCAATCCGGTTCCATTTATCGGCGGGCAGGTCCGATGCACGAGACGGGTACTTCAGGTGCGGCCGGTCATACCGGTGCGCAACGATTTCGATATGGATATCACTTTCATTGAGCAGCGGCGATGCAGACAGGAAGTTGGCAAAGGCGATGGACTGGCGTTCGCCAAGCTGCGGAAGTTGCTGCAGCGGATGACCGTAGCGGGAACATTCACGCACCGGCAGATCGCCAGGGGCCAGTACAAACCCGTCCACCTCGTTGCCGGTGAGGCAGAATTCTCCCAGGTGCGATTCCAGCCGGACCGTGCCCTTGAAGCCCAGGGAATTCAGCCTTGAGATCAACTCGTAGACAATGGCAAGGCGGTGGTCGCCAAAGGCCTCCTCCTGTACGTCGTACTGACCACCGAGGTTAACGGCCCAGGCAAGACTGTTGAACAGCGCCACCGGTTGCTTGCGCGCTGGCGTCTCGATGACCGTCTGGTCTGCCGGTGCCGGCACTGTCCCGGTACGGTTCCGGTCCGGTTGTTGTGCGGACGCCTGCAGGCGAGCCGCCTGGTTCCTGGCAATATCGAGTTTCAACCGGGTTTCACTGTTGACCTTGTGCAGCCAGATCAACGGGATCAGCATGACCAGCAGCACAACAAGCGGGATGAACAGGCCGGCCCGGCGCAGCAGCAAAAATAGCGGTCCGCTACTGGCAAATCGCTCGAGCTTTGACTTGATCTCGCTGAGGTCTTCTTCGATTACGCTGTTGTGCTGGATCAGCAGGTCGCCGAACCGGGAATGCAGCTCCTGGGCGTGCTCGGCCGAGATGGCGGCCTGGCGCGCGATTTCCTGCATGCCCCCGTCGTCGTCCCGGGCGGGGCTGTCATTTGCCGGCTCCATCATGACTGCACGACTTGCGGCGTCGTCTCTCCGGGTGCGCCGGTCCTGCACCAGGCCAAGCTTGTTCAGCACCTCGAACAGTGCTGCCGGCTGGACCTGTTTCGGCAGGATACCGACCGCCCCGAGGGCGCGCGCCTCGCTGGCATACTGGTCACCGCCCTTGGAGGTGTACATCATGATGGGGATGGTGGCGGTGTCCGGGTTGTTCTTGATGGCCTCGACGGCCTCGAAGCCGTCCATATCCGGCATCATGTGGTCCATGAAGATGATATCGGGGGTGCTGCTGACAAGGTAGTCCAGCGCCTCGGGCGCCGACTCCAGGGTGGTTACGTCAAGGCCCTGTTTTTCCAGCATGCGCCTGAGCGTGACGCGCGCTGTTTTTGAATCATCTACAACCAGTGCCAGCCGATAAGTCATTGGTATATTTAATCTGCCCCATGGAGACCTGCCAACTATAACCCATTCCTGTTCCGTGCGGGAAAGACGTGCCGGGTGTGACTGCCTCAGCCGGTATTGCGCATGCCGCTGGCGATGGCATTGATGGAGCGCAGCAGCGGCGGCAGCCAGCGCTCGCGCTGGTGGTCGGTGATTTCGGTATTTCGGTAACGTGCGAGCAGGGTGATCTGGATATTATTGAGCGGATCCAGGTAGGGATTGCGGCGGTACAGTGACAGGCCGAGTGACGAGTTGTCATCGAGCAGCTGGTGCAGTCCGCTGACGTGCAGTACCTGCATCACGGTGCGCTGGTATTCATCGCGTATCTTGCTGTAGATGGTTTCGGCTGCTTCCTGGTCTGTGGCGAGGTGCGTGTATTCATGGGCAATATTCATTTCGCCCTTGAACAGGGCCATCTGGATATTGCCCAGCAGGGAACGGAAGAACGGCCATTCCCGGTACATGGTCTGCAGCCGCGCCAGCCGCGCCGGGTCGTTGCTGCGCCAGGTCTCCAGCGCGGTGCCCAGCCCGAACCAGGCCGGCAGGGTATGCCGTGACTGTGCCCAGCCAAATACCCAGGGGATGGCCCGGATGGACGTCTTGGAACGGTCCTGCTGCTTGCGGTGCGAGGGCCGCGAGCCGATATTCAGCAGGCCGATCTCGGTCACCGGGGTAACCTCGTAAAAATAGTCGAACAGGCCCGGTGTGTCATCAATGAGGTCGCGGTAGGTCTGTTCGCCAATCCGGGTCAGTTCATCCATGACGCCCATGTGGTCGCGGCGGTCGACTGCCTGCGGATCGCCGACGGTGCGGCTCGCCTTCAACAGCCCGGTGATGCCGACCGACAGTTCATAGACCGCCGTTTCTACATTGCTGTATTTGTAACGCAGTACTTCGCCCTGCTCGGTGAACTTGATCTGCCCGTGCACGGTTCCCGGCGGCTGGGAGAGTATCGAATCATGGGTCGGACCGCCGCCGCGGCCGATGGTGCCGCCGCGCCCATGGAACAGCCGGCAGTGGATGCCATGTTTGTCGGTGATGGCAATGATCTTTTTCTGTGCCTCGTACAGGTTCCAGGTGGAGGCGAGAATGCCGCCATCCTTGCAAGAGTCCGAGTAGCCGAGCATGATTTCCTGGCAGTTGCGTGCGCAGTCGAGCAGTGCCCGGTAGGGTGCGTTGCCGAGCAACTGCGACAGGACCTCCTCGACATGTTCAAGATCGTCGATGGTTTCAAACAACGGGCTGATGCGCAGGTTGCAGAACCACTCACCATCCTGCCTGCCGGCCAGGCCGCACAACCAGCCGAGGTACATGACTTCGAGTACGTGACTGGCGTTGTGCGTCATCGAGATGACATAGTTTCCGAAGGCGTTGGGGCTGACTTCCTGCTGCATGTTGCGCATGACATCGAACACTTCCAGGGTTTCCCGTGTGTCATCGGAAAGTGTGTCGCGTTCGATTGACGGGGCAGGGGAGTCCAGCGCCTGGCTGAGGAATTGCTGGCGCGCCGGTTCATCCATGGCGTCATAGTCAGTGCCGTCGTGCAGAACCCGGCACAATTCGCTGATGGCCCCGGTATGGCGGGTCGATTCCTGGCGGATATCCAGGTGCATGAGGAAGAACCCGAAGGTCTCGACCAGCCGGATCATGTCCTTCAGCTTGTCATCGGCGAGGTTGGCATCCCCGTTGGCATGCAGCGATGCGCGGATCAGCAGCAAGTCCTGTAACAGTTCCTGCTCGGTCGCATAGCCGATGGTCTGGGTCGCGATGTCGATATCCGGATTTTCCAGCCGCTCACTGACGGCCTGCAGGTTCAGCTTGAGACGGTGGCGAATAATGGCCAGCTTGCGCCGGTAGGGTTCATGCCTGTAGCGCTGCGGGTAGCCGGCAAAGGTGGCCCCGAAATACTCTTCATCCGACTGGATGCTGTCCAGCAACGCACTCGAAAACGAGCACAGACGCGAGGAATGCGTCAGCCGGTAGTTGAGTGCCTCCACGCGGTGCAGGTAGGCAATCAGGGTCTGCTGGGTATGGGTGCGCAATGCCATGCGCGTGATTTCGGGTTTGACAAACGGGTTACCGTCACGGTCACCGCCGATCCACGAGCCGAACCGGAGCAGTCCGCCGGGCACGGAGACGGGAGTCTCTGCTGTGCCGCTGCCGTAGACGCGGGTAATGGCTTTTTCAAGATAGCGATAGGTTTGCGGGACGGCATCGAACAGGCTTTCCCTGAAGTAGTAGAGCCCGTTGCGAATCTCATCCTCAACCGTCGGCTTGTGCAGGCGTACCTCATCAGTCTTCCAGAGCACCTGGATCTGGCGCTTGAGTTCGCCGGTGATTTCGTCGCGTTCGTCTTTGTTGAGGCGCCGGTCATCCAGTTTTTCACTGGTGAGAAAGACACGCCGCAGGACATACATGACGGTGCGCCGGATGGCCTCGGTCGGGTGTGCGGTAAAAACGGGCAGGTAGAGTGCCTGGTCCAGCAGTTCCTGCAGTTGGGCCGGGGTGGTACCCCCGGCGTGAAAATCCTGCAATGTCCGGGCAAACGAGCCGGTCCACAGCGGCCCGTTGGCGTGTGCCTGGCGGCGGCGCTGCTGGTGCTGAAACGCCTCTTCCGCGATGTTGACCAGGCTGAAGTAGATGTTGAATGCACGAACGACGTAGGTGAGTTCGTTGGGTTGCAGCCCGTCGATGAGCCGCGACAGTCGCTTGCGCGCTGCCGGGTTTTCCTGTTTGCGCAGCCGGATGTACCCCTTGCGCAGGGTTTCAACGGCGGACAGCACCCCGGCACCGGCCTGCTCGCTCATGACTTCACCGAGCAGGTTGCCAAACAACCGTACCCGGCTGCGTAGCAGGCGGTCTCGTGGTTGCTCGAAGTGTGCCGTAGTTTCCGTCATATAAAAAAAGCCACGGCAATGCGTGGCCTGGTTACTTCGGGGCTGGGATTATAACCCGTGTCCGGGTATTTTCAGTGTCCCCGGGTTATTGGAGTAGATTGCAGAAATATTCTGCAATTTACTGATAATAATAAAATTCTACGATACGATCCGGGTTTGGCTGCCATCGAGTACCTGCTGGTAGAGTTCAATATAGCGTCCGGCGCTGCGTTTCCAGCTGAAGTCCTGGTGCATGCCAGTGTCGACGATCCGGCTCCAGCTGTCCGGCTCCCGGTAGCACTTGAGGGCGCGTTGCACCGCGCTCCAGAGCGCCGCTGCCGAGGCCTTCTGGAAACAGAAGCCGGTGGCGGTGTTATTGGCCAGCGTTTCCGCTGTGGTGTCCACCACCGTGTCGGCCAGGCCGCCGGTACTCCTGACAATGGGCACAGTACCGTAACGCAGGCTGTATAACTGGTTGAGTCCGCAGGGTTCAAAGCGGGACGGCATCAGGAACAGGTCTCCGCCGGCTTCCAGTAAATGCGCAAGTGATTCGTCGTAACCGGTGTGAATCCCGACATGTTCCGCGTAACTGCGCCTGGCCTTGCGCAGTGCGGTCTCGATGGTTTTGTCGCCACTGCCGAGGACCGCGAGCTGTGCGCCCTGTTTTACCAGGTCCGGCAGAATATCGATGACCAGGTCGATGCCTTTCTGTTCCACCAGTCGGCTGATGATAACAAACAGCGGGGTATCGTCCTGGCGGGGCAGGGAAAAATGCTCCTGTACGGCGTTCTTGTTTTCACGTTTGTGGAACAGCGAACGATGGTTGAACTGGGTCGGAATCAGCAGATCACGGCCGGGGTTCCACACCGAGTAGTCAATCCCGTTCAGGATGCCGGTCAGGGTGTCGCGGCGGTGACCGAGCAGGCCTTCGAGCCCGCAGCCGAATTCCCGGGTGCGAATTTCCTCCGCGTAGGACGGGCTGACCGTTGTCAGCCAGTCCGCGAACACCAGCCCGCCCTTGATAAAGGAGAACGAATTGTGGAATTCCATGGCTTCCATTGACCACCACTCCGGCGGCAGGCGAAATGCGTTGAAGGTCTTACTGTCGTATTGTCCCTGGTTGGCCAGGTTGTGAATGGTAAATATCGAGA
>JAUVNM010000169.1 GCA_030599705.1 Gammaproteobacteria bacterium | reverse complement strand
GGGCTAACCATGAGTATCAGTGAAGCAGACCTGAAACAGTTGTTGAAGGCGCTCGCCTTCGCTGCGCACAAACACCGGGATCAGCGGCGCAAGGATGTAGAAGCATCACCTTACATCAATCACCCGATTGCGCTGGCTAATATCCTCTGCAATGAGGGGCATATCACGGATATCAGCGTGATCTGTGCTGCCTTGCTGCATGATACGGTTGAGGATACCGACACCACCCCCGAGGAGCTGGAGCGCGAGTTTGGTGAGGAGATCAGGAATATTGTCATGGATGTTACCGATGACAAGAGGCTGGGAAAGGCCGTGCGCAAGCAGCGCCAGATTGAGCATGCCGCGCATATCAGCGACCCGGCGAAGCGGGTCAAGCTGGCGGACAAGATCAGTAACCTGCGTGATGTGGTCAGTAACCCGCCGGCAGACTGGGATTTGCAACGGCGTCAGAAATACTTCGACTGGGCGAAGGCTGTCATCGACGAGCTGCGGGGAGCACATGGCCCATTGGAGGCCCTGTTCGATGCGGCCTATGCAGCCCGGCCCTAGTGACATCCGGGAACCGACCGCGCCGGCGGTAAAATTCGGGAAACCCTGTTCGCCAGCATGCCCCAGGGCAGCCTCTGGCCCAGGCCACCCTCTCGCAAGCTCACCTTGTCGGCGCAAGCGCCTCACCTTCAGCTGGCTCCTACAGACATGGCCTCTGATGATATATAGAATGACTGGAATGTGAAGGTAAGTCCGATGGCAAATACGTTTGGTGATCAGTTTCTCAAGGCGGGCCTGGTGAGCAAGACCCGGCTCAACAAGGCGAACAAGTCGAAGATCAAGCAGCAGAAACAGAAGAACAAGCAGAAGATCGAGGTGGTCAATGAGACGGCGGAGGCTGCCCGGCAGGCAGCAGCAGTGAAGGCGGCTCGCGATCGCGAACTCAATCGCCGGCAAAAGGAAGAGGTCGAGCGCAAGGCGATTCGTGCACAGGTTCGTCAGTTGGTCGAATTGAATCGATTGCCGCGGGACGACGGCGAGGTGGGGTACAACTTTCAGGATGGCACAGCGATCAGGAAGATCTTTGTCTCGGAAGAGGTCCGCGACAAGCTGGGACGCGGCCTCCTCGCCATCGTTAAGTTCGATGATCGGTACGAGGTGATTCCGTCGGTGGTGGCAGAGAAAATCATGCTGCGCGAGAAATCCTGCATTATCAGCAATGCAACGACCCAACTGGAGCATGGGGAAGATGATCCCTACGCGGATTACCAGGTTCCCGATGATTTGATGTGGTAGTGGTCAATCACGCCTGCGCGGTGCTCCTGCAGCTGCATGACCAATCAGTTCAGAAACCGAAGCCGATTTCGCTGTCCCCGTCGCCGCTTTCTGTGCCGAAGCCGATATAGCCGCCAACGCTAACGCCATCGCGCCCCCGGCCCGGGGGCCACAGATGGAGTTGCCGGGCGCGGATGACCGGATAGTTATAGTCCGAATCGCCGACCTGGCCGGCCCGGGTGCCGGTTACTGCCCCGACCGCGGTGATCCGCCGGCCCTCGGCATAGGTGGCCGGTTCCAGGTGACCGGCTTGCTCGAGGATAAAGCGTCCCAGCGGATTGCTGTCACTTTGCGGCCGCGCATCGGTGTCGAGCGGGTAGGCCAGCACCTCGACCTGTGTGCTGTCTTTCAGGTGGGTGGTGCTCAGGATGATGCCGCCCCACTGCACCCGCTTGCCCGTGGCCGGCTGCGGACTGGTGGCGACGTCCCGTGGTGTCAGCGAGCGGTCGACCCCGCCGGCATTGAAGGCGGGAGCACTGGCGCAGGCGCTCAGCAACAGAGCCACCAGCAGGACGCAGAAATGCGGTGTTGCAACGCGGTAACACATACCCACAGTCTAGATGACCGGGGCTCCTGCAGGAATGGAATCAGGTAAACTGACCGCGTTTTTTGTTGGGCGGCCACCCCGGTATGTAGCGATAAACCGGACGAATTGAAATGTTAGCGTGTTGTCATGGCCGGACGTCCACAGAGCGTTTACACTTGCGCGCATGATCGAGGCCCTGAAGGATGCCATCCACTGCCAGCGCGTGACGCTGGCCGAGCTGCTGTCAGCGCCACTGGCACGGCTGGCCGGGAAATGCGCGGCCGAGTGGGGGGAGCGCGAGGCACTCGACATCGTGCTGAGCGACGGGTTCCTGGAGGTGCCGCACTGCCTGTTCCTGTATGTGGTCGATACCAATGGCATCCAGATCAGCGACAACGTCAGCCTCGGCGGGCTGCTGCCCGATCACTACGGGCGCGACCGTTCGCAGCGCCCCTACATGCGCGAGGCGGTACCGTCCTGGGGTTTTCTACTCTCTGATGCCTACCTCAGCCGGCGTGCCAACCGGCCGTCGCTGACCGCCCTGCAGGTGATCCAGCGGGACGGCGAAATGCTCGGCTTCCTGGCGGACGACTTTGACCTGCGTGATCTGACGGTAACCGCCGACCGTTACGAGGAATCGGGCGAATGGCGCCAGATCAAGGGTGACCCGGCGATCCGCAGCACCGTGTTCCAGCAATGCCGGGTAGACAGCCTGATAGACCGGAACATGGACCCGGCCTGTGCCATCCTGAACGAACTGCTGACCGAACGCGGCATGTTCCAGGCCGTAATTCATTTCTCCAGCAGCCGGGTTACCATCTGGCTGGTGGACGATCCGTTCCGCTACCGCATTCTCGATCACGAGGCACTGAGCGATCCGGATATTTGCCTGCTTTACGCACGCCATCCCTATCCGGACAACGCGCTGATCCCGCAGGAGCGCATCGGCAGCATTCTGAACGGCATGCGCCAGCTGCGTCTGGCGGACGAGACGCTCTATCTGCGTTCGGCCTCGATCAACATTTTCAACGGCATGCTCAGCCTGACATTCTCCTGCGACGGAACCCACTACATGTCCTGGCAGGAGTTCCTCGACAAGGATATGACGTTCTGGCTGGGCAGTGCGGCGTAAGACAGGTAGCAATAAAAGGTCAATAAATAAAGGTCATACCCACTGCTGTCCCATAAACTTTACCCAATCATTACATAAATCTTCCTGTAGGAGCGGCCTCCTGGCCGCGAATCGCGCCGGGGACGGCGCTCCTACTAGTTCGCTTCCAGGACGAGAAAGCCGTCCGGTGCCAGGCTGGTGGCCAGCATCACCGCGTTGATATTGCGGTGTTCGGACCAGCTGTCGGCGCGTTGATGGGCGGGGTCTCGCCAGAACGACTCGATCTCAGCGCCCATGGGTACGTAGCGCAGCACCACGGCAAGCGCTGCCCGCGCTTCGGGGTTGGCGGGAATACGGCTCTCTGCGACTGCCTGCTGCAGACGTTCTGCTGCATGCAGCCCGATCGCCAGACCGAGTTCCCGAAAGGCCAGCCGGTATCCGGCCGGCGCCTGTAACTCCCCGCTGCGGGCGTAGTGTTCAAGACCCGCGCGCGCTGCGCTGAGCAGGCGCTCGAGGAGCTGTTCGTCTGCTACACCGCTCTGCTGCTGCAGTTGCGCCACGCGCCAGGCATCGGCCAGCAGTCCCCCAATGCCGAGCGGATCGGGGCTTGCCCAGGTTCCGCTTTCGGTCATCGCCGCAAACCGGCGGGTCGCCTCTTCGAGGTCCGGCCCGTTGACGGGTTGCGGCAGTCCGGCAGCCGTGGCGCGCAGCTGCAGGGCAGTGATGTAGCCATCCAGCGGGTCGTGCTGCCCCATCGAGGGTACGAGCGGGCGGGTGAGATCGATACTCATCTTCCAGACCATCTGCGGCGTGGGTTCGGTGGCGGGCTGGTAGGTAAATGCAGTGTGCGCAGTTTGTGCAAGCTCGCGCGCCCAGGCGTTGAAGCGGGGCTCACCCGTCGCCCGGCTCACCTGGTCCAGGGCGTGCATCCACTTGGTCAGGTAATGAAAATACTGGCCGTCGCGGTCCCATTCCTGCTGTGTGTCGATGGGCTCGTCGGCACCGCGTTCGGGCAGACCCTTGCCGATGCGCAGCCCGCCGCGGGTTGGATGGGCCGCACCCGCGCGCTCGGGGAGGCCGCTGAGCCAGCCGCTGCGCGGATCATCAGGACGATGCCGGCCCAGTGTGTGGTGCACCTGGTCGACCAGCTGCAGGGCGAGTTCTGTGTAGTGCTCCTCGCCGGTCGTGCGCGCCAGGCCCAGGAAGTTGCACACGGCAAAGGCATCGGTCCACAGGTAGCGCACTGGCGGTCGGTCGGAATCCAGCCCGGTGCGCCGGGCGAAGTCCTCCATGAGTGCAATTGCTTCAGCAGTACGCTGATCCGGTCTGCTCATCGACTCCTCCTGTGTGCCCGCAATCTGCGGGGCGAGCGCCAACAGCACGATCACCCACTCGAGGCGAATACGTCTTCGATACTGTCTCCGAAATAGCATCATTGCTGTCCCGTTAACCCCCTCTCCCACAGGGAGAGGGTTGGGGAGAGGGGATAAAATGGGATAACTGCTTGATTTTATATCCCCTCATCCTCGGCAATTGCTCCATGCATTGCTCTACCTCCTGCATCCCTGCAGTCGTGGCCTTCTCCCGGAGGGAGAAGGAATGCTCTTTTTATTCGACGAGTGATTTTTCATGTACCGCATTCTATTACCATCATAATAGGCTTTGTATAGTTGACGTTACCGGATTTCAATACAAGTTAACGGGACAGCAGTGATTTCCCTTAGTAACACTCAGGCATTATGTCCAGAGAGGGGAATTTAAACCTTCCCGTGTGGTTGGGCAGTAAAATGTTTGCAAGCTCTCGGCGAAGGAGCAAACACTCAGCGGAATGACCATTTCCACTGCATAGTTGCCGTTTAGAGAATTTGCATGAATGACGGGGACGGGTCGTCCTTTCTCGTTTAGTAGCCACTTATATTAGCCATTACTAAACGGAGATTTCC
>JAUVNM010000139.1 GCA_030599705.1 Gammaproteobacteria bacterium | reverse complement strand
CGCCAAACAGGACTTCGTCGGGATAATTCCGGCCAGCAAAGGGTGAGTAGACCTTCTCGTCCTGAAAATTCTCTATGGTAACGGGACGGTCATACCAGGAGCCAAACGCTGACGCGTGACCCAGCGCCAGTGAGAGAAGTGAAGCGGCGATTGTCAGTGCGCGAACGGGAATCATGTGTTGTTCTCCTTTTTTTGGCCAAGCGCTGTAATCAAGCATAGACTACTACACCCATTCTAGCGCAGCCGGCCTCACATGGTGCACACAGCGTATCCTTGACCATAGGGGGAATCCTGCGAGCTTCCGGCCAGCCTGTGATATCTTTCCCGCAATGGACACCGCAGCCAGGGGACTGATGACACCCCAACACACTATGCAGAGTCACCTGGCACAATCGCTGATTGCAGGCCTGGTCCTGGTTATGCTGTCCGCCTGCACCAGCCTGCCGCGCCATCCCGTCCCCGTGGACGATATGCGCCGTGCCGAGATTCCCGACATGTCCGGGGTGCGCGCCTGGGCCGGCCAGGTCGACCCGGCCTTCCAGGCCGACATAATCTCCTCGGTAAAACAGGAGCTGCCCGGTGCCTTCCCGCTGGATGACAGCGGTTACCCGATCTATCACGGCCTCGCCCTGTCCGGCGGCGGCTCCAGCGGCGCCTTCGGTGCGGGGATCCTGAATGGCTGGACCACAGCGGGTACCCGCCCGGATTTCAAGGTGGTTACCGGCATCAGTACCGGTGCGCTCATTGCCCCGTTTGCCTTCCTGGGATCCGGGTACGACGCACAACTGAAGTCCGTCTTCACCACTACACAGACCCGGGATATCCTCGAGAGGCTGAACATTTTCAGGATTATCTTCCAGGGCGAGGCATTTGCCCGCACCACGCCGCTCAAACAACTCATCGAGACGCACTTCGATGCCGATCTTCTCAAGGCCGTGGCCACGGCCCACAACCAGGGGCGTCGCCTCTACGTGGGCACCACCCACATGGATGCCCAGGCGCTGGTCGTCTGGAACATGGGCGTCATTGCCAACAGCGGCCATCCGGATGCACTCGATCTTTTCCAGGAGGTTGTCCTGGCATCCTCCTCCATCCCGGCCGCGTTCCCGCCGGTCTTCATCGAGGTCGAGGTCGACGGCCAGCGCTATGATGAAATGCACACCGATGGCGGCACCGTCACACAGGTGTTTTTCAACGAGGGCACGGTGGACTTGAGCGCCGCCGCCCGGGCCTCCGGGCGCACGGATCGCGAGGGCTATAGTGGGGTACTCTATATCATCCGCAACGGCAAGCTGGGACCGGAACCCGAGCAGGTCAAGCGCCGTCTGCCGGAAATATCCGGGCGCGCCATCAGCACCATGATCAAGTACGCCGCAGTCAATAACCTGCATCGCATCTATGTCTCCACAGATGCTGCGAATCTGGATTTCCGGTACGTCGCCATTCCGGATGATTTCGAATCACAAGCCGATGAACCGTTCGACCCCGTGGAAATGAAGCGGCTGTTCGAGCTGGGCTACGAGACGGGATTGGCCGGTACCGCCTGGCGGGACACCCCGCCACGACACCTGCTGGAACAGTGAAGATTCGGATGCATTTCAGGATGCAATAACGACCGTGTTCATAATTGATGTTCAACTGGCAGCATCATAATGAAGCCCGACATGAAGCGCTGCCCGAAGCTGGTCTCCGGTTCCTTGTGGTAGCGCACCTCCCGGCCATCGATCTCGGTTACCCAGACGAGATCTCCGTCCGCATCCAGCAGCACCCGGTAACTGTTCTGCGGCTGCACCCCCTCATCCATGTAGGCAGCCACCTGCTCGGCCAACTAGGGGCTTTCGACATACAGACCCGCTTCGGTGTTGATGCTGGCCGAGCGCGGATCGAGATTGAAACTGCCGATAAACACCGATTCACGATCGAACACAAGCGCCTTGGTATGCAGAGCTGCCTTCGATTTACCCGAGATGACCCGCTGCCTGACCGCTCCGGCATCGGGGCGCAGCTCGTAGAGTTCCATACCATTTTCTATGAGCTGCTTGCGGCGCTTGGCATGGCCGGCGTGGGCGGCCACCACATCGTTTGAGGCCAGCGAGTTGGTCAGAACGCGAACCCTGACACCCCGCTCGGTCAGCTTTTTCACCGCCTCAAATGCCTTGTCCTGGGTGACAAAGTAGGCCGACTCTATGAGCACCTCACTCTGCAGGGTATCCGCCTTCCTGAATAAATTCTGGATCATGACGCCTTCCGTAATACCTTCCCTGATCGCGGCCGGGTCGTCCCAGACGATTTGTCCTGGTGCCCAGATGAACTGCTCGCGTATAACGGCCAGCTCGGACTTGAGGTCATCGACATCCTGGTCCAGCGGATACGGATACTTTTCCTCTTCAATCCGCTCGCGTACTATTTCCCGGAATGCCTTGAGATCGGCCTCGGTATAGGGCCGCTTTACCAGTGCGGCAATCGGTACCGCCCAGTCGCCGTTCCAGAAATGATCAAACACCCTGGAGGTGTCCCGCACCACCGGCCCCGCCGCGGCAATATCCAGGTCGCGGAAGTTGGCATCGGTGGCAACGCCAAAGTAATGGTTGCCGATGTTACGCCCGCCAACGATGGCCACGGCATTGTCCATGACCATGAGCTTGTTATGCATGCGGTGATTGATGCGCTTCAGATCGACGAGGAAATCGAACATACGCGTGTCGCGATTCGCGAAGGGATTGAAAATGCGGATCTCGATATTCGGATGCGCATCCATGGAGGCCACCAGCGCATCACGGCCCGCCAGGTTGATATCATCGACCAGGATGCGGACCCGCACGCCCCGGTCAGCCGCCTGGACCAGGCGCTCGGCCAGGATACGGCCGGTGGCGTCCACCTCCCAGATATAGTACTGCACGTCCAGGCTCTTCTCGGCCAGTTCGGTAAGCGCGATGCGAGCCGTGAAGGCCTTGCGCCCGTGGCGAATG
Source organism: Gammaproteobacteria bacterium (assembly GCA_030599705.1). Lineage (GTDB taxonomy): Bacteria > Pseudomonadota > Gammaproteobacteria > UBA9214 > UBA9214 > SZUA-186. The sequence continues at coordinate 2,614 of JAUVNM010000139.1, read as the reverse complement.
ATGGCAAAACCGGATTCGCCCGGATGCTGCTCCGCCGTCTCCTCGAAGAGCTGACCCACACTCGTCTCCAGGTACTCCTGAAATGCCGTCGTGGTGGTGCGCGGATAATCTTCAGGTAGAGTCGCGCAACCTGACAACGAAAAGCTGATCAACAGCCACAGCACACAAAACGTTGGAAAGTTTCCGATCGAGCAGGCGGCTTGCGAATGCCCACAGTCGCTAAGATCTGCACGGGAACAGCCAACTATCGAGTCAGGGCTATCGCTGTTGTTGAGCATTACACATTCTCAATCATAGAAGACAACCTTGCCAGTGCTCACATCGTACATCGCGCCCACCAATCCAACCTCACCCTTGTCGATCATCTCGCGCAGCACAACGCTCCTGTCGCGAAGCTTCTGCATGGTAAGCTGGACATTCATTTCCGAAACCGCCTGGACGAATTTTGCATTCTGCGAGCTCCTGGGTGTGTAGTCTCCCTGCACCGCCTTGACGGCCGGATTGATGTTGGCCAGAGTCGCCGTCAGCAAGCCGAGCTGCGCCGAGTCGCAGGCACCTTTCACCGCACCACACTCCGTATGACCCATGACCACGATAATCCTGGCACCGGCCAGCTTGGTCGCGAACTCAAGACTGCCGAGGATGTCGTCATTGACAAAATTGCCCGCTACACGTGCCACGAAAAGATCACCGATTCCCCGATCGAACACAATTGCCGGCGGAATACGCGAGTCGAGACAACTCACCACCGCGGCAAAGGGAAACTGGCCTTTCGAGGTCTGCTTGACCTGAGCAAGGAAGTCCCGTTCTACGGTTTTTTCACTGACAAAGCGTTCGTTGCCCTGTTTGAGCATCTCCAGCGCCTTGGCTGGCGTGATAGCGGCTTGCGCCTCCCTGGTGAATGCAGCGCCTGCGGTGTCAGCGTGCAGCGTACCGGATGCTACAAAGCCCACTAACGCGGTGGCCAGTGCCAACAGCAGTAATTTCGTGGTATTCGGGATCATGGTACTTCTCCTGTAGTTCGGTTGTGGGTGTGTGGATAATAGTACTCGAAGATCCGCACAGAGCCGGAATCATCAGCCGGTCCGAACTCTTGCACCGGACAGATTCCCGGGATCAGAACTTCCAGTTTGCATGCAGCGCCAGGAAATGGAAACCGGAACGATCAAGATCACCCTTGATGTCACCCGTGAGCGGCCCACCGGTCTGGTTCACCGGCGCGTCCCCGGCATCCATGTACTCGTAGGCCGCACCGAGAGTGAGGTTTCTGCGCAGCTCATACTGCAGGCCTACCGCGTAGCGGTACTGCCTGTCGAGCAGCATGGCGACTGACCGGTCAGAATTGGATACCGGCGAGCTGTCGTAGGCAACCCCGGCCGATACCGACCATAAGGGATTGAGCCGGTAACGTGCACCCAGGGCAAGATGCCAGGTGTCGCTGAAATTGGCATCCACCTCGAGACTCTTCGCATCCGGCCCGCCGAGCGAGAGACCGACCTCGCCAAACTCCGACCAGTTCTGCCAGCCCAGGTTCGCCATGATCGAGAGTTCATCGTTCAGCTCCTGATGAACACTCAACATCAGCTGTTTCGGCAGCGTAAAGTCCAGCTTGCTTGTACTTCCGCGGAGTCCGGACAAGCCTAATGCGGCATTGAGCAAGGGGCCCGTGCCGTTGATCTTGTTGTCATCCTTGAATTTGAGGTCAACTTTCGTGATATAGGTCAGACCCATACGGGTACCGGCACGGGGCTCAATGAGCAGGCCGACATTATAGATGCCAGTTGTATCGCTATCTTCGAACTTCAAGCGGCCATCCGGGAGGGCATCGAGCGCATTATTGATCGCCGCCTTGTATTCCAGCTTGCCGTACATCAGGCCGGCACCCGCACCTACCGACAACCAGTCATTGACGCGGTATCCCACGGAGCCCTGGGCAAAGGCAGTGATAAGCTCATTCTTGATGACGTTGTATCGGCCCGCCCAGTCGTCGTTGAAATTAACACCAAGACCCAGGTAGGAACCTGCCGAGGCACCCAGCTTCAGGTCGTTGGAAAGACTGTGCACATAGAACAGTCCACCTGACGGGACCCAGCCCACGGCACTGCCACCGTCCCCGCCGCCAAAGGTGGAAGAGTCGGTGTCAAACTTCATATCACCGTAGATCGGCTGTATGCCGACCATGGCCTGCGACTTCTTGAGCCGGGTCATCCCTGCGGGGTTGGCAAAGGCCGTGGCCGCATCGTCCGCTCGTGCCGCCATGCCGGCAGTTGCTGTACCCACATCTGGCGTGCCCTGCTCGTAGAGCCACAGTCCCGCCGCACGCGCCGTTGTCATGGTCAGGATCAGCGCCAATGGTATCAATCCATGTGCAATGTACCTGATCACCCCGTGAAATCGCATCATGTCTGCCTCTCCTATGGATATCACCGACACCGGCTTCACTCTCCCCTGACTTCAAATTCGCCATACTCATAGTCGTTCAGGTCTTCCGGCGTGGCAGCCCCCTGGGTGCCCGGCATTATCTCAAACCTCGGATCGAACACCACCATGGCCGAGGCGAGTTGCTTGAGGATCTCCGTGTTGCCCTCGGCCTTTGCCGTGCCGTCGGCGATCT
>JAUVNM010000327.1 GCA_030599705.1 Gammaproteobacteria bacterium | reverse complement strand
CCGTCGAGGACCGTGATCGCTCAGACGGAATTTACTACGTTCGCTACAGCGATCCACTGAGCACCCAGAACGATAAAGGCCTGCTGTCCAGCCTGGCCTTCTGGTCTTCCGGTGACGACAAGGAAGCGAGACAGTACCAGATTGTTCTGCTGGCCGAAGGACGCGAGACCCACGTCATTATCAATGATGCCGAGGGCAACCGGGAGATTTCGAAGACCGGGACACGCATTCTCACCCTGCTGGAGGAACAGCTTCGATAGCTAGTGGATACCCGTTCCCGGCCGGGGGCCGGTCCTGCAGTATCAGCCCCGCGGGGAACGCTTCACTTTAATCCAATCTCAAGGGATACCAGCGTCTGACATGCAATTCGCATCTCTCGGCAGTGGCAGCCGGGGCAATGCCACCCTGATCGAGGCCGGGTCGACGCTGGTCATGGTTGATTGCGGTTTTTCCTGCCGGGAGACCGAACGGCGCATGCAGCGGCTTGGGCGTTCACCGGAACAGCTTGCGGCCGTCCTGGTCACGCACGAACACGGCGACCACATCCGCGGTGTGGCGGTGCTGGCACGAAAATACGCTTTGCCGGTCTGGCTGAGTAACGGGACCGGCCGGATGCTGCAGGCGAATGACCTGCCGGATGTGCGTAGAATCGATGGTAAGACCGACATCGAAATCGGTGATCTCGTTGTGCGGCCGTATACCGTCCCGCATGATGCGCGCGAGCCCTGCCAGTATGTATTTACGGATGGCAACCACCGCTTCGGCATGCTGACGGACAGCGGCCGGATTACCGCGCATATCCGTGATTGCCTGGATGCCTGTGATGCCCTGTTGCTGGAATGCAATCACGATACGGACATGCTCGCAAACGGCCCGTACCCGGAACGCCTCAAGCAGCGGGTCGGCGGCCCGCTGGGCCACCTGAGTAACCGGCAGGCCGGGGAACTGCTGGAGCAGATCGATACCTCGCATCTGCAGCATGTGGTGGCGGCCCATCTCAGCGACAGGAACAACCGCCCGGAACTGGCCCGCCAGGCACTGGCCGCGCCGCTGGCGTGTGCCCCGGAATGGATCGGTATGGCCGGGCAGGATGACGGCCTCGAGTGGCGGGTGATTAACTGATCCCGGCGCAGTCCTTGCGGGAACCTGTGACCTGTCATCATTCGCCAGCAAGCTGGCTCCTGCAATAAAATCGAAAACCCTCGTGTAGGAGCGGGCTGGAGGTGAGGCGCTTGCGCCGAGAGGCTGCCCTGGGGCATGCCCGCGAAATGTTCGCCAGCAAGCTGGCTCCTACAGGAGCGGCATGATAGTGTCTTCCGGCCATTCCACTGACATCAGTCGACCCATCCAGTATCATTCCCGGCTTCCGTTTTCCGAGGAGCCCCTTGTCCTGATGCTTCACCTGCGCGGCAATTCCGCACTATCTGATTTCCGCAGGGACCGGTTGTTGCAGCAGCTGCAGCAGCCGCTGCCATCGATGGAGTGGCTGGCGGCCGACTACCTGCATATCGCCGAGCTGGATGAGGCGCTGGCACCAGCCGAGCAGGACATCCTCGAAAAGCTGCTGGATTACGGCTCACCCGCTACCAGTGCCACGCTGTCCGGCACCTCCCTGATCGTGGTCCCGCGCCCGGGCACCATCTCGCCCTGGTCGAGCAAGGCGACCGATATCGTACACAATTGCGGGCTGGAGAAAGTGACGCGCGTGGAGCGCGGCATCGTTTATACCCTCGGGCTGGACAATGCAGAGGTACTGACCGATGCGCAGCTGGTGGCCGTGCTGCCGTTCCTCCATGACCGCATGACGGAGGCCGTGTTGCTCGACAGCGATGAAACCGCGGCCCTGTTCCGGCATGCCGAGCCGGCGCCCTTTGCAACCATTGATATTCTCGGGGGCGGGCGCGCGGCGCTGGTCGTGGCCAACAACGAGCTGGGACTCGCGCTCTCCGCTGACGAGATGGATTACCTGGTCGAGAATTTCGTCGCGCTGGAACGCAACCCCGTGGATATCGAACTGATGATGTTCGCGCAGGCAAATTCCGAACACTGCCGGCACAAGATATTCAATGCCAGCTGGATCATCGACGGCAAACCACAGGACAACAGCCTGTTTGGCATGATCCGGGAATCATATAACGCCAGTCCGGACGCCATCCTGTCGGCCTACAGTGACAACGCGGCCGTGGCTCGCGGCTGCGAGGTGCAGCGGTTTTTCCCGGACCCGGAGACGCGCCGCTATGCCGTGCACCGCGAGGCGGCCCACCTGGTCATGAAGGTGGAAACGCACAATCATCCCACCGCGATATCCCCGTTTCCCGGGGCGGCCACCGGTTCAGGTGGTGAGATTCGGGACGAGGGGGCGACCGGCCGCGGGGCGAAGCCAAAGGCCGGCCTGTGCGGTTTCTCGGTCTCCAACCTGCGCATTCCCGGTTATGAACAGCCCTGGGAGACCGACCACGGCAAACCGGAACGGATTGTATCGGCGCTCGACATCATGATTGACGGCCCGCTCGGCGCCGCCGCCTTCAATAACGAGTTCGGCCGTCCCAACCTGTGCGGTTATTTTCGTACCTTCGAGGAACAGGTGCCGGGGGCACAGGGCCGTGAACTGCGCGGCTACCACAAGCCCATCATGCTGGCCGGTGGCTGTGGCGCGATCCGCAGCGAACACGTCCACAAGGGAGAGATTCCGGCGGGTACGCCCATTGTCGTGCTCGGCGGGCCGGCTATGCTGATCGGGCTCGGTGGCGGGGCGGCTTCCTCTGTATCTACCGGGGAGAGTGCCGAGGAACTCGATTTTGCCTCGGTG
>JAUVNM010000087.1 GCA_030599705.1 Gammaproteobacteria bacterium | reverse complement strand
CGTCCATTTGGTGGAAAGGGGTGTCATGTCTCTCCCCGATCTTCATTCAGTCGATCCTCAATCCGCTGAAGCGTTTGCTCCATGGCCTCAATGCGCTCTTCGATATCCTTCAGGCGGTAGATCTCCTCGACCTCTTCTTCTTCGATCTCTATCTCGCCACGTGAAACGAAGTAGGCTGAAAAACTGGCGGTCAACAGGGAGAAGAAACCTACACCAAACAGAATCACGACAGCACCGAACACCTTGCCCGCCGCACTCTGCGGCACGGTATCGCCGTATCCCACCGTCGATACCGTCACCCAGGCCCACCAGATACCTTGCCAGACAGTTTCGATAGTCGGATCGATGCCGGCGATGAGAAAACCCGACATCAGGGTAAACGCCAGGGCCACAATCAAGGTCGTACCCAGGTGATTCCGTGTCAGAATCTTGCGCATGGTAGCCGAAGTATTCAGCAACAACGGAAACATCAGCAGCAGTCTAAGCGTCCGCAAAGCAGCGGCATGGGCGCCGCCGCCCCACAACAAGGGTACACCTGTGCTTATAATAAGCAGGTTCATCCAGTTGCTGCGCAGATAAAGGAGCTTGTTCTCCACCAGGCTGGTAAGCACTACCGTTTCAAGTACAAAAAACAGCCAGATGCTCCAGTCGGTGATCCGGTCAAACGTTGCCGGATAAACGCCTCGCGCTCTCAGATATGACTCGATCAGTATCCAGATGGCAAACAGGATCATTGGCAGTTCGAAACGGTCTGCCCAGCGCCTGGCCGCCGGACGTTCGTCCTTTGCGACGCCGGATAAGCCGATCAGCAGACTGAAAATATGGCTGGACATGACAGGCCTGTTTGATTCCGGTTTACCAGGTATAGCCGATATGGATGGCAGTTCACTGGAACGGGTTGCCGCTCAGCAGATACGCGGCAGGGGATCATCCTCGAGTTCCTCGAGGATGCGTTCGCCACCGAGCTCCGTAGCCAGCGTGACGCGCTGCACGGACTTGTCGAGGTGTCCGACCAGCGCGGCGTCCCTGCCTTCCGGCAAGGCCCGCCATGTCTCCAGCAGTGCTGCGGATTCCGCTGGATCAATGACCGCGACAACCCGGCCCTCGCAGGCAAGATACATCGGATCATAGCCGAGCATGTCGCAGACCGACTGCACCGGGTCCCTGACCGGGATATCCGCCTGGTGCACGGTGACACCCATGCCGGTGGCGCGCTGCAGTTCATGGCACACCGTTGCCAGGCCGCCACGGGTCGGGTCGCGCATGAAACGCAGGCCGGCGAGTTCCAGGGCGGCCTGCGTCAGTGGCAGCACACTGGCGGCATCGGAGCAGACATCGCCGTGCAGGCCGAAGTCCTCACGGGCCAGCATGACGGCGATGCCGTGGTCACCAACCGGGCCACTGACGATAATGGCGTCGCCGTTCCTGATGAGATCAAGCCCGAGCCGGTGGCCGCTGCGGATGCCGATTCCGGTGGTGGCGAGGTACAGGCCGCCGCCTTCGCCGCGGCGCAGCACCTTGGTGTCGCCGGCCGCAACCGCGACACCGATCTCCCTGGCGGTTGCCGCCAGGCTCTCGATGATACGATCCAGTTGCGTGATTTCCATGCCTTCCTCAATGAAGGCATTCAGGCTCAGGTATTTCGGGATGGCGCCGGCCACGGCCAGGTCATTGGTGGTGCCATGCACGGCCAGCGAGCCGATGTTGCCGCCCGGGAATTCCAGTGGCTGCACGGTAAAGCCGTCGGTGGTGAACAGCACCTCGTTGCTGTCGAACGTCAGCGTCACGGCATCGGCCTGAACATCGAGCGCAGGATTTGACAGGTGGCGTGCAAAGATCTCGTCGATCAGTTCGCGCATGAAGCGCCCGCCGTTGCCGTGGGCGAGCGAGATGTGGGTATCCAGCATACGGGTGCTTGTTCCGGTTGGTGTTCCATACTAGGGTAGCAGACGGGTGCCCTAATTGATCCAGGTCACTTCACCTTGCGGCCTGCAATTATAAAGTCGACAGGAAGGAAGTTTGCCTGCTGTCATTGACAGCAAAAATGGTGCGCTGATACTGGTATGACATGACGGAAACCCATTACCTCGCAGACATACTGGTCCTGCTGGCGGCGGCGGTCATCACCGTTCCGGTGTTCCAGCGGCTGGGCCTGGGTGCGGTGCTGGGATACCTGGCTGCCGGCGTCGTTGTCGGCCCCTGGGGGCTCGGTTTCATTGACCAGATCGAGGAAATCCGGCATATCGCCGAGTTCGGCGTTATCTTCCTGCTGTTCATTATCGGCATAGAACTGAAGCCTGCACGCCTGTGGGCCATGCGGCGCATGGTGTTCGGCCTGGGCAGCGCACAGGTGTTGGTGACCGGGCTGGCCATTGCCGGCGTGGCCATGCTGTTCGATCAGCCGCTCAGGACGGCCGTGATCATCGGCTTTGGGCTGGCCCTCTCCTCGACGGCATTTGGCCTGCAGATCCTGACCGAGCGCGGCGAAATGGGAACAGCTCACGGCCAGACGGCATTTTCCGTGTTGCTGCTGCAGGACCTGGCGGTGGTGCCGCTGCTGACGCTGGTGTCACTGCTCGCCGCTGAAACCACGCTGCTGGAGGGCCTCGAGTTCGCGCTACTGGAAGCCGTGCTCGTTATTGCCTTCGTCATCCTCGTTGGCCGGTTTTTCCTGTCTCCGGTCCTGCGACTGGTGGCGGGCAGCCGGGCGGCGGAGGTGTTCACCGCCGCGGCCGTGTTCGCGGTGCTGGGCACGGCGTGGCTGATGGAGGCGGTGGGCCTGTCGCTGGCGCTGGGTGCGTTTCTTGCCGGGCTGATGATGGCGAACTCCCATTACCGGCACCAGGTGATTGCCGATATCCTGCCGTTTCGCGGCATCCTGCTTGGCCTGTTTTTCATGGCCGTCGGCATGTCCATCGATTTTGGCCTGCTGGGCAGGCAAGGCGTGTTGATTGCCGGACTGGTGCTGGGCCTGCTGCTGATCAAGTCCGTCATCCTCTGGGTTCTGTGCCGGCTCATGGGTGTCGGCACATCGGATGCCATGCGGGTGTCGCTGTTGCTGTCGCAGAGCGGGGAGTTTGGCTTCGTGCTGTTCGGGTTGGCCGCCATCAGCGGTGTCCTGCCGGCGGATCTTTTCCACATCCTGACACTGGTGGTGGCGCTGACCATGATTACCACGCCGTTAATGGCAAATCTCTGCGAATACCTTGACAGGTGCCTGACCAGCACGGCAGTCCGGCACGATGTCAGTACCAACCATATCGATGCCGGGCAGCCGCATGTCATCATTGCCGGCTTCGGCCGCGTGGGGCGGCGGGTGGCGAGGATCCTGCAGGCCGGCAATGTGTCCTATCTCTCCATCGAGAGTAATTCAGACCGCGTACTGGAAGGCCGGCGGGACGGGTTTTCGGTCTTCTACGGTGATGCCAGCCAGGTCGATGTGCTGAAGGCAGCAGGCGCCGGGCAGGCCGGCGTGCTGGTATGTACGCTTGACCAGGAGGCGCCGGCCGTGCGGCTGGTCAATATCCTGCGCCAGCATTACCCGGGCATCGCCATCCATGCGCGCGGGCGTGACCGGCAACATTGCGACCAGCTGTTGAAGGCCGGTGCAAACATTGCCATCTCGGAAACACTGGAAGCAAGCCTGCAGCTCGGTGGGGCGGTGCTCAATACCATGGGTGTTATTGAAGAGGATGCCGCCGCGCTGATCGAGTCGTTCCGCAAGGAATATTACGGGTAGGTACGCAGCTCCCTTGTATTACTGTAGGAGCCGCCTTGGCGGCGAATCATTCGCTGCCAAGGCGGCTCCTACAATTGTTGTGAAGTTGTGTAGCCCGGATGGAACGCAGTGTAATCCGGGACGGTAGTTTAAACGAGTTTCCCGGTACCGTGCTGTGAAGCGTACTCGATCACCTGCCCGACACTCAGGCCGGCATCGTTGACCGGGATGTGTTCCGGAAACTGGACACGGAAGCCATCGGCTTCCAGCAATTCCAGCGCCAGTTCTGTCAACACGCGGTTCTGGAAGACGCCGCCGCACAGCCCGATACGGGTTATGCCACAGTCGGTCCGCGCCTGCCGGGCCTGCCGCAGGAGAACCCCGGCCATGGTTGCATGAAAGCTGGCCGCGCGTTCCGCCGCCGGGCGGGTGCTGTCAAGCAACATCGGCAACAGGGGTTCCCAGTCGGACAGCCACACACCGTTGCTGCCTTTACCGAGCGGTAATTCAACCGGGTCGCCTGCCGCGTGACACGCGGCCTCCAGTTCCATCGGGCCCTGTCCCTCGTAGCTGGCTTCCGCGCGGATGCCGGTCAGGGCGGCGGCGGCATCGAACAGGCGGCCGGCCGCACTGGTCTGCGGGGTATTGATGCGGTGTTCCCAGGCACGCCGCAGCAACCCGGTAGCCGTTGGCAGTTGTGGCCAGTGCGTTCCGGTTTCCCAGCAGACGGCCGCAGCGCTGCGCCACGGCTCGCGCCCGGCGCGCTCGCCGCCGGGCAGGTAAAACGGGCGCAGGCTGGCAAACCGCTGCCAGTTGCCCGGATGCCCAAGCAGGGCTTCGCCGCCCCAGAGGGTCCCGTCGGCGCCGTAACCGCTACCGTCCCAGGTAAACACCAGCCGCTGGTCAGTGGCCAGGTCGGGCAGGCTGGTGACCGCGGCGTGTGCGTGGTGATGCAACACCCGGTGGACCGGCAGGCCACAGCGTTCCGCCCAGTGGGTCGTGGCATAGCCGGGATGTGCGTCGCAGAGTACCGCCGTGGCAGTGACCCCGTACAATGATTGCAGGTCCCGCAGCGTTTGTTCGAATACCGCCAGGCTGCGTGCATTACCCATGTCACCGATGTGCGGCGATACGACAAGGCGGTTCCGCCAGGCCAGTGCCACGGTGTTTTTCATGTGACCGCCGACCGCGATTACCGGATTGGGCAGTGAAAACGGCAGCTCGATTTCCAGCGGTGTATCGCCGCGTCCCGCGCGCAGCAGTCGCGGCTGGTTGCCAATGACCCGGTAGAGCGGGTCATCTGCCGGGCGCTCGATGGGACGGTCATGGTGCAGGAAGGCATCGGCTATGTGACCAAGCCGGTCTTCCACGACGCCATTGTCTGTCAGTACCGGCTCGCCGCTGATGTTGGCCGACGTGGCAATGAGCGGGGAGCCATAGTCGTTGAGCAGCAGGTGGTGCAGCGGGCTGTAAGGCAGCATGACCCCGATTTCATCGAGGCCGGGCGCGACCCGGTCTGACAGCGGGTCGTCAGGCCGGCGCCGTGCCAGCACAATCGGGCGGCCCGGCGAGAGCAACAGGTCGGCCTGGTCGCGGGCCAGGAACACGGCGCGGGATACGCAGGCCAGTGGTTTTCCCGGCGGGGCGGGGAACATGACGGCAAGCGGTTTGTGCAGCCGTGGCTTGCGCTGGCGCAACTGCTCGATGGCCGCGTCATTACGGGCATCACATACCAAGTGGTAGCCGCCGATGCCCTTGACGGCAACGAGCTGGCCGGCGCGCAGTGCCCTGATGCAGTTGGCCAGTGCCGTTGCGGTACCGTGGACCCGCGCCTGTCCGGGAACATGGAATTCAAGCTGCGGCCCGCACACCGGACAGGCCACCGGCTCGGCGTGAAAGCGCCGGTCCGCCGGGTTTTCATATTCACGCTGGCATTGCGGACACAGCCTGAAACCGGCCATGGTGGTGTTCGGCCGGTCATAGGGCAGCCCGCGTATCAGGGTGTAGCGCGGGCCGCACTGGGTACAGTTGATAAACGGGTAGCGATAGCGCCGGTCGGCAGGATCATGCAGTTCTGCCAGGCAGTCATCACAGGTAAACAGGTCCGGGGGTACATGGATCCGGCTGTCACCGCTACCCGCACTTTCGAGAATCCGGAAATCATCGGGACCGGATACCTCAGCCGGGACACAGGACTCCAGCCGCGGCCTGGACACCGGCGGCGCCTGTTGAAAAAGATTCCGGGTAAAGGCATGCAGGGCCTCGTGGCGTCCCTGGATATGAACCTCTACCAGGCCGGTCCGGTTGCGTACCCAGCCAGTCAATTCGTGGGTGTGTGCGAGCCGGTATACGAAAGGGCGGAAGCCGACGCCCTGGACGCGGCCGCTCACCGTTATCCGGCGGGCGCCGCTGGCCGGTGCTGCCGCGGGTATCTCGAGATCGGGTGCCGTGGATGCCATCGGGAATGCAGTCGGCAATTATGCCGTCATCCGTTCTGGGTTGTCGACGGGCTCACGCATGCCGCCGCTCCACCAGATACGGCAGGCGCCTTCATCCGACACCATGCAGGGCCCGATCGGGTGGCGCGGCTGGCAGGCAATCCCGAACAGACGGCACTCATTCGGGTAGATCTTTCCAAGCACAACCTTTGCGCAGTCACAGCCCGGTGGCATCTCGCCGGCACGCTTGCGTGCATCATCGGCATAGGACGGGAACTGCCGGCGTGCATCGTGACGGCTGTAGGCCGTATTCAGGGCATAGCCGGAATCGGGAATGATCCCGACACCGCGCCAGTTGGCATCCGTCACGTCCATGGCCTGCTGCAGTTGCTGCCGGGCGCCGCGGTTACCGCCGGGCCGCACCAGTTCCGGGTAACAGTTATCCAGGAAGCGGTGGTCTTCCAGCAGTTGCCGCAGGGTCGAGTACATGGCGGCGAGCAGGCTTTCCGCGGTGAACCCGGCTACCGCCGCCGGGATGCCGTGTTTGTGCACCACGAATTCCCATTCCTCGGGGCCCATGATCGTGGACACGTGACCCGGCGCCACCAGTGCATCGAAGCCGGGGGAATCAGACTCGAGCAGCATGGCAACCGCGGGCCACGTAAGCCGGCCGGACAGCAGTACCAACAGGTTGTCGGGCACACCCTCTACCAGCAGCGCAGCGACGGGGGCCGTCGTGGTTTCGAAGCCGGCGGCAAAAAAGATCACCGGTTTGCCGGGGTTGTTGCGGGCGATGTGCGCCGCTTCCTGCGGCGAGGCAATCGGCCGGACATCGGCGCCCATGGCGCGCGCCTGCTCCAGCGAGCGCGCATCTTTCCGGGGTGCATTGACCGGCACCCGCAGCATGTCTCCGAAGGCCACCAGGATGATGTCCTCGTTGAGTGCGAGCTGGATGGCCTCGAACACATCCTCCTCGGGACAGATACACACCGGGCAGCCGGGACCGGGGATCAGCTCGATGTTCTCCGGCAGCGCGCTGCGCAGGCCGGCCATGGTAATCGAGCGCTCATGACCGCCACAGACATTCATGATCTTGACCTTGTCCGGCAGCGGCAGGGCGCGAAT